>NZ_JBICSQ010000005.1:0-250899 GCF_043197175.1 Amycolatopsis sp. NPDC049252 | reverse complement strand
GGCCGGCCAGGTCCGACGTCGCGTCGCCGAGGACGCGCGCGTCCGCTTCCCGGGCCGCGAGCGCGGCCGACCAGCGGCCCGCGAGCTCGCGGGCCTGCGCCGAGATGCCGAACGGCGTCGAGTCGACGCGGGCCTCGGCGAACCGGCCGGCCGCCTTGTCGTCGGCGGCCGCGGCCTGGTCCAGCTGGTCGGCCGCCGTGCGCAGCCGGTCAGGCCTCTTCGGGGGGTTCCGGGTGGCAAAGCCCCCGGCCCCGGGGCGAAGCCCCGGGAAGTCACTGTCGATCCGCGAGCCTCTGCCTTCCGGCATGGGGAGACCTCCGTCGTCAAGGGCGCTCACTCGATCGTGGAAGATCTTGCCTCATGCTCCCGGGTCGCCCGCATCGCGGTGACCTGCGGCATTGGGGGTGTTCCACCAAGTGGACGTCTTGACCGCGGGGCGGGACAACGGTGACCATGAGCTCATGCCCGCCACCTCGGAAAGCACGCCTGTCCGGTGGCACGGCCGCGCCTCCAAGCGGTCGGTTGGGGAAGGCACCGTGGAGCTGCTCCTGCGCCGCGGCCGCCTGGGCTCACCCCCTGCCTGACGCGAGCCCGGCGTCCGAAATCCCCCGAAAACCCTTGGAGCACAACAATGTCCGTAGACCTGCCTGCCCGGGTTCAGCTACGCGAGGCCGTGACGCCCGCCGACGGCATCGTCGAAGGCCCGCGTGTCCTGCACCAGACGTCCGAACCGTACGAACTGTTCACCCTCCGCCCGCTCGGCCGGGTGATCGGCGCGGAGGTCGAAGGTGTCGATCTCGGCGAACCCGTCACCCCTGAGCTGAGGGAAGAGCTCAACCGCGCGCTGCTCGAGTGGAAGGTGGTCTTCTTCCGCGACCAGCGGATCACGTCGGCGCAGCAGCGCGCCTTCGCCGCGAACTGGGGTGAGCTGGAGACCAACCCGTTCATCGCGCGGGGCGACGACGACCACGTCACGCGCTTCGAGCGCACGGCCGCCATGCCCGGCTACGAGAACATCTGGCACACCGACGTCACCTGGCGGCCCAACCCGGCGCTCGGCTCGGTGCTGCGGCTGATCGAGGTGCCGCCGGTCGGCGGCGACACGATGTGGGCCGACATGGCCGCCGCCTACGACAACCTGCCCGAAGACGTCCGCGCTCGGATCGACGGGCTCACCGCGGTGCACGACTACCTCCCCGGCTTCGACCGGTTCGCCGATCCGGCGCTGCTCGCGCAGTGGCAGGAGCGGTTCCCGCCGGTCGAGCACCCGGTCGTGCGGACCCACCCGGAGACCGGGCGGCGCACCCTGTTCGTCAACCAGGCGTTCACGACGCACATCGTCGGACTGGAACGCGCCGAGAGCGACCGGCTGCTGCGGTACCTGTTCCTGCAGGCGCACACGCCCGAGTTCCAGGTGCGGTTCAGCTGGCGGCCGGACTCGGTGGCGTTCTGGGACAACCGCGCGACGCAGCACTACGCGGTGAACGACTACCACCCGCACGTCCGGATCGCGGAGCGCGTCGCCATCGCGGGCGACCGGCCGTTCTGAGCCTTAGCCTGGGGGCATGACCGAACCCCAGGCAGTGGTGACCGGTTTCCTGAAGGCCCTCGAGGACCTCGACATCGACCGTGCGCTGACGTTCGCGGCGAGCGACATCGTGTACCAGAACGTGCCGTTGCCGGCCGCCCGCGGCGTCGCGGCGGTCGAAAAGCAGCTGCGGCTGATGGCCCGGTTCGGCTCGGGGTTCGAGGCGCGGACGCACCACATCGCCGCGGACGGCAACGTCGTGCTCACCGAACGCACCGACGTGCTGCGCCGCGGCGCGTGGGAGGCGGAGTTCTGGGTGTGTGGCACGTTCGAGGTCGAAGGCGGCCGGATCGTGCTGTGGCGCGACTACTTCGACTGGACGACGGTGCTCGCGGCGAGTGCGAAGGGCGCCGGGCGGGTCGCGCTGGCCGGTGCGCGGACGCTCATCGGCCGTTATCGGGCGAGGTCGGCTGTCCGCTGACGCGGTTACGGCCGCGGTGGTGGGCCCGAAGGTCCACGACCGCGGCGGTCCCCAGTACCAGCACGAACACGCAGCTGAGAACGATCAACCCCCACATGATCATTCTCCCTCCCCCCGTGTCGTGCTGACTTCTTGTGCCTCCTGAGTGGTGTGCGCCACTTTTCTGGCGGCCGAAACAGACCGTACCGCTGCTTCACACCGGTGACTCCGGTCCTTGACCTGCATTTAAGGCAGATGCGCCGGATGGGTGACAGGGACAACGCGAGCTGTAACTCCTCGCGCGCGATCCGTTACGCCCCAACGCCTAATCCCGCCACGGAGGCGATTCCGTCCCGCACGGTCACCGCGGTGGCGCGCTGTGCGGAGACGTCCGCGACGTAGTGCAGCACCCGGTCCGCCTCCTCGCCCGCGAGCGGTTCGCACACGTTGTCGGCATTGCGCCGCACCGGGATGAGCTCGAGCCGGGGTTCGTCGCCGAGCAGGCAGCCGGCCAGCAGCCCGTCGACGTGCCGCCCGCGCATCGCGGGCCAGTCGAACACGAGGTTGCCGAGGCTGTAGAGGATCGCGCGGCCCCGGTACACCTCGACGGCCTGGATCGTGTGCGGGCCGTGCCCGGCGACCAGGTCGGCGCCGGCGTCGATCGCCGCCCGGCCGTAGGTCACCTGGTACTCCGCGAGGTCCGCGCCGGGCAGGCCCCAGTGCATCGAGACGACGACGTGGTCGTTGGCCGCCTTGGCCCGCTTCACGTCCGCGACGAGCCGCTCCAGGTGCTCGGGCACCGGCGTCGTGCGCACCAGCGGCGGCCGTCCCGGGATGTCGGCGACACGCGGGTCCGGCTGGTAGGAGGTGGTCGCAAACGCTGGGGCGACGCCCGGAGCCGTCACCTGCGCCGCCTGGCCGAACGGCCAGCAGAGCGACGTGTACGCGAGGAAGGCGACCTTCTGCCCGGAGCGTTCGAGCACGGCCGGCGCGTGCGCCGCGGCGAGGCCCGTGCCGGCGCCGCAGTGCGCGATCCCGGCTTCGTCGAGCACGGCGAGGCTCGCCAGCGCGGCGGCCGGCGGGTAGGTCACGTTGTTGGCGCACGACACCACGTCGATGCCGGCGGCCGTCAGCGCTTCGACCATCTCGGGTGCGGAATGCCGCCAGTTCGGTTTGTGCGGGATGTCCGCGCCGCCGGAGTTCCCGGCGGTGCCCGAGAGCGGTCCTTCGAGGTTCACGAAGCGGAGATCGGCGCCCTGGAGCAGGGGATGCAGGTGTTCGAACGCTTCCGACGGCTTCGCGCGGCCCTGAACGTTGACGTCCCCGCCGAGTACCAGCGTGATCACGAAACCTGCTCTGCCGATCGAGTGACGACGAAAGTAGTTGTTACGAATCGTTGCATCTTTGTCTTCCTGATCCTCATCTGTTCGGGGGACTATGCCACGACTGTTCAAGCAAAAAGGGGACTCAGGGTGACCAAGACCCACAGATCCAAGGCTGCGCTGACCGTGGCCGTCGCGTCGGGCCTGGTGCTCGGCGGGGTGGCCGCACCGGCCGCCTTCGCCACACCCAGCGCCGACGCGGTCATCGCCGAGGTCTACGGCGGTGGCGGCAACTCCGGCGCCACACTGACCAACGACTTCGTCGAACTCGGCAACCACGGTACTGCGGCCGCTAGCCTGGCCGGCTTCAGCGTCCAGTACCTGCCCGGCTCGCCGGGCGCGTCGAGCACCTGGCAGGTGACGCAGCTGACCGGCAGTGTTGCGCCGAACGGGCGCTACCTGGTGGCCGAGGGCAAGGGCTCCGGGGGCACCGTCGCCCTGCCCGCACCGGACGCGACCGGCACGATCGCGATGTCGGCGACCGCGGGCACGATCGCCCTCGTCTCCGGGACCACCGCGCTGACCTGCAAGACCGCCGCGGACTGCGCGGCCGACACGCGCGTCAAGGACCTCGTCGGGTTCGGCACCGCCACCGTCCGGGAGGGCAACCCGACCGCCGCGCCGTCGAACTCGACGTCCGTCGCGCGCGGTACGGCGCTGGCCGACACCGACGACAACGCCACCGACTTCACCGTCGGCGACCCGACGCCGACGAACGCCGCGGGCGAGACCACCGGCGGCGGTGGCCCCGGTGAGCCGGGGACGCCCGCGAAGATCCACGAAATCCAGGGCACGACGCGGATCTCGCCGTTCAAGGACCAGAAGGTCAGCGGTGTCACCGGGGTCGTCACCGCGACCCGGACGTTCGGCTCGTCCCGCGGCTTCTGGTTCACCGACCCGGCTCCGGACAGTGACCCGCGTACCAGCGAAGGCCTGTTCGTGTTCACCGGCTCGACGAGCCCGGCCGTCACCGTGGGTGACGCCGTGACCGCGACCGGCACCGTCCGCGAGTTCTACCCGGACACGCCGTCGACGTCGGTCTACCAGTCGCTGACCGAGCTGAGCAGTGCACAGTGGACGGTCGACTCGCACGGCAACGCGCTGCCCGCGCCGACCGTGCTGAGCCCGGCGACGGTGCCGGAGACGTACGCGCCGTCGCCCGGCGGCAACATCGAGGCGCTGCCCCTGGAGCCGGCCAAATACGCCCTGGACTTCTGGGAGGCGCACGAGAGCGAGATCGTGAGCGTGACCGACGCCCGCGTCGTCGGCCCGTCGAACTCGTTCAACGAGCTGTACGTGACGACCAAGCCGGACCAGCACCGGTCGGTCCGCGGCGGCAGCGTCTACCTGGGCTACGACAAGCTCAACAGCGGTGTCCTCAAGGTGCAGTCGCTGATCTCGTTCGACCAGCGGCCGTTCCCGAAGCTCAACGTCGGCGACGCGCTGACCGGCGTCACCTCCGGGCCGGTCGAGTACAGCACCTTCGGCGGCTACACGCTGCTGGCCAGCGTGCTCGGGGCCGAAAAGGACAACGGGCTGCAGGCCGAGACCACGCGCAAGCAGCGCACGGGTGAGCTGGCCGTGGCGACCTACAACGTCGAGAACCTGGCGCCGGGCGACCCGCAGGCGAAGTACGACCGGCTCGGCGAGGCGATCGTGACGCACCTGGCCACGCCGGACATCGTGAACCTGGAGGAGATCCAGGACAACACGGGCGCGACCGACGACGGCGTCGTCGCCGCGGACCAGACCCTGCAGAAGTTCACCGACGCCATCGTCGCCAAGGGTGGCCCGCGCTACCAGTGGCGCTCGATCGACCCGGTGAACGACCAGGACGGCGGCCAGCCGGGTGGCAACATCCGGGTGGCGTTCCTGTACAACCCGGCCCGGGTGTCCTTTGTGGACCGACCGGGTGGTTCGTCGACGACGCCGGTGAGCGTGACCAAGGACCACGGTAAGACGCACCTGACGGCGTCGCCGGGCCGTGTCGACCCGGCGAACGACGCCTGGACGACCAGCCGCAAGCCGCTGGCCGGCGAGTTCGTTTTCCAGGGCCGCACGGTGTTCGTCATCGCCAACCACTTCAACTCGAAGGGCGGCGACCAGCCGACGCACGGCCGCAACCAGCCGCCGGTGCGCAGTTCCGAGGTGCAGCGCGCCAAGCAGGCGACGGTGCTGCGCGGGTTCGTCGACCAGCTCCTGGCGTCGGACAAGAACGCGAACGTCGTGGTGGCGGGCGACCTGAACGACTACCCGTTCTCGCCGGCCGTCCAGACGCTCACCGCGGGTGGTGCGCTGAAGGACCTGATCGCATCGGTGCCGGAGGCGGAGCGCTACAGCTATGTGTTCGAGGGCCAGTCCCAGGTGCTGGACCACATCCTGGCGTCGAAGGCACCGCGCGGCGTGGACTACGACGTCGTCCACATCAACGCGGAGTTCGCCGACCAGGCCAGCGACCACGACCCGCAGGTGATCCGGTTCCGCCCGAGCACCGGCAACGCGATCCAGGACGCGCTGTACGACCTGCTCGACTACCTGGAGCAGGTGCTCGGGAAGTACTTCCCGCAGCCGTAGCCGCACGCGCGAAAAGGGCCACCACCGGGTACGTCTCCGGTGGTGGCCCTTTTCCTGCTCACTCCATCGGGTAACTTCAAGTGAGGACGAAACCGCGCAGCGTAGGCGGCCGTCTTACGTTTCGAAGGGACCACAGGGGAGGGGTGGCGTGGACGGTTACGCGGTGAAGGTCGACGAGCTGGGCAAGCTCATCGGCGAGTTGGACACGGCGGCGGGCCGGATGGCCGACGCGAACAAGAAGCTCGGCGGTGGTGGCGCGTTCGGTTCGCTGGGCACGGCCGAGCTGGGCAAGGCGGGCGTCGAGTTCGAAGAGGCCTGGGGCTACGGGATCGGCAAGCTCGGTGACGCGGCGAAGGACATCACTGAACGCCTGAAGCAGGCGAAGCAGAAGTACGAGCAGATCGAGGCTCAGTTCGGCGGCGAGCTGTCGAAGTTCGGCTCCGCGGTGCTGGGGGACGGCGGCGGGCCAGTGGGTGGCGGGGTTACCGGTGGAGTGCCGGGGATCAACCGGCTGGCGGACGGCGGCGGCATCGGCGGTGCGGTGCTGGGGGACGAAGAGGGCGACGGTCCGGTCGGCGGCGGGGCCACCGGTGGGGTGCCCGGGATCAACCGGCTGGCGGACGGCCCGGCCGGTGCGGGGCCCGGGAACGAGGGCGGTGACGGTCCGGTCGGAGGTGGCGCGACCGGCGGCATCACCGACATCCTGAACGGCCTCGACCGGTGACCGCCCAGGACTTCCCGGCGCTGGGCTTCGACCCCGCGCCGGGCGACCTCGACGGCGTCACGGACCTGGCGGGCAAGTACCGGGCGGTGAGCGGCGATCTGGCCGAGGCGAACGTTTCGCTGCGGCAGATCGTCACGAAGCAGGGCGTCTGGCAGGGTGACGCGAGCGAGGCGTTCGCCCGGCGCGTCGGCCCGCTGCCGGAGTACCTCGACACCGCGGCCAAGTCGATGGGCCAGGCCGCGGACGCCCTCGAAACGTGGTCACACGACCTCGGTGACCTGCACAAACGTGCGGTGGACCTGGAGGCTCGGGCGGAAGCCGCAGCCCGCGCGGCGCAGGAGGCCCGTGCGAACCCGGACCTCGCGCTGGCGAACCGGACGTTCCCGGACCAGCAGTCACTGCAGATCGCCCAGCGCCTGCTCGACAACGCGGGCCGGCGGCTGCAGACCGCGATCGACGGCTGCCAGAGCATTCAGGATGCGGCGAAGCAGCTGCAGCAGGAGCACACGGAAGCCGCGGCTAGGGTCGCGGAGCAGCTGAGGAAGGCGAAGGAGCTGGCCCCGGACGAGCCGGGCCTGCTCGACAAGCTGGGCGACGCCGTCGGCGGGGCACTGACCGACCTCTCGAACGCCCTGGCCGACTCGGTGGATCAGGCGTGGGATTTCGTCCAGGACCACGCGGAGCTGTTGTCGAAGACGTCCGATGTGACGGGGGACATCGGCAACATTCTCGGGTTCGCCGGCGAGTTCCTCCCGCCGCCGGCCGACGTGGTGGTCGGCGCTGTCGGTACCAGCCTGGGGGTCGCGGCGTTGGCCGGTCACGCCACCGCGGCGGCGGCGGGTGCCGATGTCGCCCCGGAGACCCTGACCTTCGACGGGATCGGGGCCGCGACATCGCTGATCGGCATCGTCGCACCACCGGGTGTCGGTGGCCTGATGAAAGGCCTCGGCTACGGCGCGTTCGGGGCTCAGTTCCAGTTCGACGCCGTGAGCCAGGTGCTGGGTGGGAGCTTCGAAGGGCCGATCAGCGACTTCAAGAGCTATTGGCTGCCGAAGGACGCCGGCGACTGGGCCATGGCCCTTTCACCAGGGGCAGGCGCCTACCTGAACGCGGCGGAAGCCGGTGTGAAGGCCGACAACGCGCCGGAACGGCGTCGTGAACGGGCGGAAGACGAGGTGTGGAACTGATGCCGCTGCAGATCGACCTGCCGCCCGGGTTCGCCGGGATGCCGGTGGGCAGTGACGACAAGATGAACCGCGGACACGCCTGGACCGTCGCGGAGAACCTGGCGTCCGGAGCGGGTAAGAGCATCGAGGAGTTCGGCAGCTACCTGATGGCGCTGGTGCCGACCATGCAGGCCAACGGTATCCGCGTGTTCGGCAAGTTCGCCGTCGGACCGCGGCAGTCGGATGTCGCGACCCTGACGCTGGGCGTGGTGCGGTGGCCCGAGACCGCGCCCAGGAACCCGGACGCCGTTGTCGCGGCCATGGCCGAGCAGTACCGGAGGAGCCATCCTCGCGCGGTTGTCCAGCCGGTGCGGCTGCCGATCGGCCCGGCTGTCGTCGCGATCAGCGGCGGCGAGTTCCACCTGCCGGAAGGGGACGTACGCGCGCAGATCAAGGCCGAGTACCAGATTCCGTTGCCGGACGGTCGCTCCGTGGTGGTGCTTTCGGTCGCCGCGGGGTCCGATGACGCCTGGCCGGCCGTTGCCGAGGCGACAGCCCGGGTGGCTTGGAGCTTGCGCGGCCAGGAGAACGCATGACCGTCTGGACGCTGGCTGCGGATGCCCCCGCGTCCCCGGTGGCGTACGTGCTCGGGTTCATCGTGATCGGCGGCCTCGTGGTCGGCGGCCTGACGATGACCATCATCCGAATCGTGCGGTCCAGGAATCCTCGGGACAAACAGATGGCGCTCCTGGCCGCGCAGCTCGATGGTCGCGATCAGGTGTGCGTCCGGATGATCGAGATCGGCCTGACTCCGGAGGATCTCCTCCGAGTCGCGCACAGCCGCGGTTACGCTCTGATCGAACACCGAGTCACCAAGTACTACGAGTTCGTCCGCGCGCCGCGCCGGGTGCCGCCGGGGCAGTGGTCGACGTGAACGTGGCCGGCAGTAAATTCAACGGCAGTACCACCGAGTACTTCGAGACGCTCGGAATCTTCGTCGCGCTCGTGATCGTCGGTATCTCGGTGGCGCTCTTCGTGAGGAGCCGGATCGACAAGCGCCGGCGGGCCGGCAGCCGGCTGCTCGTCCAGCGGCTCGATGGGCGCCCGCTCGTCTATGTCCCTTACGCCGAATGTGCCCTGTCGGTGCCGGATGTGTTGAGCACGGCGCAGGCCCACGGTTACGCCTTGACTCCGAATCCGGCGGTGCTGCGGTACGAGTTCGCGCGTGGCGCGCCCCAGACGGCGTTCACAGGTAACCCCCGGGCGGCGTACGTCGCGCAGATGCTGGACGGCAGGCCGCTCTAACGACTTTTCGCTGCCTTCGAGGAGCTGACCCTTCCCGAGCTGATGGTGCTCGCCCACAGCCGGGGGTACACCGTGCAACGGAACCAGAAATACTACGAATTCATGCGGTATTCGGGGAGACGATGAACAATCCACAGCTGATCGAAGAGATGCGCTGGCAGCTCAAGCAGCTCGAGGACCGCAAGGCCGAGAACCAGCGGCTGCTCGCGGGGATCGCCGGGAGCGGGCACACGACCGTCGTCTCCCCGGATCGGAGCGTCACGGTGCTCGCCGGACCCGGCGGTGTCGTCAGCGAGGTGCGGCTCGCGGCCGAGGCCATGCGTTACGACGCCGTCAGTCTCAGCCGGATCATCACCGCCGCCGTCCGGGAAGCCGTTGCCGCCGGTGGCCTGCTCGCGAGTCCGGAGCAGCAACCGCAGGCGCCGCAAGCGCGGCAGCCGCAACGGCAGCCGCAGCGCAGGGAGGTTCCGGACGACGACGAGACCTACGATACCGTCTTCGACGTCTGAGCTAGGCCTGCGGTGGTTCCTCCCCGCGCTTCGCCGCCGCGCGCTTGGCTCGCCAGCCCAGGCCCAGGACCGCCTGGACCAGTTCCTGATAGCTCGGCTTGACCTCCTCGAGGTAGCGCTCGAGGTAGGCCGCGCGGGCCGTCGAGACCGGGTGGGGGTTGTCGCCCGGGGGGAGCCACGTCAGGCCCTGGATGTTGTGCAGGGCCATCTTCCACCAGCGCGTCGCGCGCTCGGACGCGCGCTGTTCGCGTTCGGCCGCCACCTCGATCGCGGCCTTGGCTTCCTCGATCTCCGCTTCGAGCTCCTGCGCGCGGTTCAGCTCCCAGGCGCGCAGGTTCTCCGCCGAGCCCCGCGAAAGGGCGATGGTCTCCTTGTACCGCATGGCCGCGGTGGCACCGTCGTCGGTCATTACGCGTTCTCCGGGCGCTGGAACGGGATGATCACTTCGGGTGCGCCGTGGGTCGTCCGGTCGAAGAACAACGCGCGGCCCGGGCGCGGTGACCAGTGCACGACCTGGCCGGCCGCGAACGGCGCGAGCTCGTTGCCCTGGACGTCGAGTGCGGCCCACGCGCCGATGTCGTCGGTGCCCGCGAACCCCAGCGTGTCCTTGAGGCGGGCGATGCTGCGCCACCAGCCGATCGTGTGGATGCCGTGTCCCGGGCCCTGTTTGAGGATCACGCGCAGGTGGTCGAGCCCGCTCTTCAGCTGCCCGACCGCCTTCGCCTCGAGGTGGGGCAGCGCTGCGTCGACGCCGTAGAGCAGCAGGATCTTCGCGCCGCCGGTCATCGAGCCCGTCATCGACTCGAGCACGCCGGTCAGGTCGTCGACGAGGGTCGCCGCGTGGCCGTCCTCGCGCAGCCGGTAGGTCAGCTCCAGCGCGGCCGGCGCGCACGCCTCGATCGGGCAGCTCAGCAGGAACTCGACCTCACCGGCGTCGTACTGCCGCGACAGCGAGCGCGCCGCGGAGTCCATGATGGACAGAGCCTCGGCGGTGGCGGACCCGAGCACCGCGACGTTGCGGCCCGGGGCCCGCGGCAGGTCGACGCCGCACGCCGCTTCGGTGACGTCGATCGACTGGCCCAGCAGCGCCCGCGGCTTGGACGTCGGCTTGAGGTCGAGGAATGCCGGGAACTGTTCGAGGATCGGCGAATGCGCGCCGTCGAACAGCCGCGGCCGCGGGAACCGGCCCTGGTACTCCTCCCACAGCCGGTGCTGCAGCCGGACGAACACGTTCTTGCTGCTCGCGTCCGGCACGTGGGACAGCTGGTTGCCGTGCGCGATGCCGGAGTCGTGGTTGATCACCGCGTGCCACTTCGGGGCCGACACGGCCGCGTTGTTCGTCTCGGCCAGCACGCGCCGCGCCTTCGGCATCGCGATCCGCAGCGTGCACTGCTCGAACACCGCGGGCTTGCCCCAGAACGCCTCGATGCCGGCGACGTCCTGGCTGGCCAGCACCATGTGGATGCCCTGCGACCGGCCGCGGCGGGCGATGTCCTCGAGCAGCTGGGTGGCCGTCGCGGTCACCTGGTCGCGGCCGGCGAACAGGTACTGGAACTCGTCGATCACCGCGACGATCCGCGGCCAATGGCCGCCGGGGTCGGCTTCGCGCAGGTCGGCGAGGTTCGTGACCTCGTGCTCCTTCGCCGCCGCCGAACGCCGTCGCAGCTCGTCGGCGAGGAACCGCAGCAGCGCCAGGCCGAACTCGCGGTCGGTGTTGACGTTGACGCCGACCAGCCGTGCGTGCGGCAGCCAGCTCGCGTCCTTGCGGCCCGGCGCCAGGCCGGCGAACGAGACGCCTTCCTTGAAGTCCAGCAGGTACAGCGCCAGCTCGTTCGGGGTGTACCGCGCCGCGAGGCTGCCGAGCAGCGCGTACAGGAAGTTGGTCTTGCCCGACCCGGACGGTCCGCCGATCAGCGCGTGCGGGCTGGCGTCCCCGATCACGACCTCGACCGGCTCGCCCTCGAAGAAGCCCACCGGGCCACGGAGTTCCCGCGCCGAGCTGTGGTGCCCGAGCTCGGCCGGCAGCAGGTCGTCGAACGACCGGGGGCCGCCCTGCTTGGCGATCAGCGCCTTGGCGATCTTGTCGGTGGCGCGCAGCACCTGCGAGGACGGCATCGGCGGATCGAGGTCGACGATCAGGTCGGTGCCGGTCATGCTGCTGATCGCGTGCCGGTCGTCGGTCAGGCTCAGGGTTTCGACCGGAGCGCTGACCGCGGTCGGCACGTCGATCATGATCAGGCAGATGCCCGCGGCCAGCGCACCGCTCGCGACGCGCTTGAGGTCGCGGGCGCGTTCCGGCTCGAGGGTCTCGCCGTTGCCGTACAGCACGGCGACGCGGAACGGCTCGATCCGCTGCTGCTGCGCGATCCGCAGTTCCCGCAACGACGTGTGGCCGGCCTGCATCCCGGTCGCGTGGATGCGGCGGATGTGCCCGGCCAGCTCGTCGAGGAGGTCCTCCAGCCGTCCCGGGTCGTACAGCGAGAGCGCGCTGGTGCTGTTCAGCGGATACAGATCCGGCAGGATCGCGGTCAGCTGCCCGACGTCCCACAGGTGCACGCGCACCGCGCCGGGTTCGAACGTCGAAAGCACGCGGATCAGCAGGTTCTGCACGATCCCGTCGATCGTGGGCCGGGTCTTCGGCGCCGACGTGATCGCCAGGTGCGACTCGTCGAGCAGCGGGACCGCGACGTCGAACTTGCGGGTCGGGTCACCGCCGGCGGCCGTCGCCGAGCCGACGCGCCACAGGCCGGGCGACGTGAGGCCGGCGTTGTGGCCGACCTGGCCGAGCCACTCGCCCGGTGGCTGCCCGGCCGGGCCGGGTGCGTTCTGCGCGACCAGTTCGCGCAGTGTGGCCGGGCCCTGGCTCCAGTCGGTGTAGTAGGCGCTGCGGACCGCACCGAGCGCGCCGAAGACCTCGTGCGCGGCGGGGTGGCGGGACCACTCGTTCTGCTGTTCGGTGCTGGCGTGGTTCATGCCGACCTGGACGATGGCGCGTTCGAGCTCGAGTTTGGCCAGATCGGCTTCGGCGGCTTGACGGGCTCCGGCCGCGGCTCCCAGCACCAGCCCGATCTGGTGGCGGACCCGGTCGAGTGCGGTTTCGACGCGGTTGCGTTGCTCGGCTGACTTGTTGGCCATCGGCGTCCCCAAGAAAAGGTGTCCCGGAAAGGATTACAGGCGTGACCGGTATCCGCTCACCAGATCCTCGGCGGAGGCCAGGCGGCCGAGGAGCTGATCCAGCCCCTCGCCGGCCTGCGCGTACTGCGAGGGGAGCCAGGGATCGGCCTTGGCCTGGGCGTCCACCAGCGCTTGCCGGGCTTCCCCGAGCAGGCTTGTGGCCCGCTCGGAGTGGGCGCGCGCGTCGGCGAGCCCGGCCACGACGGCGGTGAGCAGCTGGTGAAGTTCGGCTAGTGTCATCCGGCTAGAGACGCGCCGAGTACGAGTCGGCGGACGAGATGCTGGCCTGGATGGTGCTCTGCATGCCACTGATGTCGTGCAAAGCCTGGGCCAGCAGGCCGTGGGCCTGACTCACTTCGTGCTGGCTGCTCCCCTGCGTCGCTTGTGCGAGCGACTGCTGGGCTTCTTCGAGAGACTGCGCTGCTTGCTGGAGGGCGGCGATGCCTGCGGACGCCTTTTCGTTGGCGAGCGCGATGCCAGCGCGGATCTCTTCGACTCCGGCCATCGGGCCTCTACTCCTCGAGTCTGGTTGTTCTTGCGGGGGCGGATATCCATTGAAACAGATCCACGACTCACCGTGATCATCTGATGATGCCCAGTGATCGCGAGTCCGGAATCAGCAAGGCCCCGGACGCAGGAACGTCCGGGGCCTGGCCGATCACGGTGCGTGCGGGGGTCAACCCGGCACGAACACCGCACATTGGCGTCGTTGGCCTGCACTGCCCCAGGTCAGAGCGTTGTTCGTGCCACTTCGGGCCTCTCTGAACGGGGGCGGTCGAGGTTGTGGGGAGACTATCGCGGCCTGGCCGGTGGGCTGCGCTCAGCCCTGTTCGTAACTCCCTGCCACCGCACAAGAAACTTCAGTGCATTTTTGAAGATGTCTCACATTAGGCCTGGTGGACGAGCGCGCGCAGGGCCGGGCGACGCAGTCGCGGATTTACCCGGATCTCGCGACCGGCGCTCGGCGGTCACTGCGAGTGCGAAGACCCGATTTCGGGACATGAATTCGAAGCGGCGTACCGGATCCCCGGCCGGAAACGACGAAACGCCGGGCGGCCTGTGGGGCTACCCGGCGTTTCGCCTGATCAAGCGCGGAGGATACAGGATTCGAACCTGCGAGGGCGTGAACCCAACACGCTTTCCAAGTTTGCATGGGGGTGTTCAACGGCGTCTGCGGGTGTTGAAGTCCCAGGTCAGAGGTATGTCTCGACATCACCAGACCTCCCTGAATCGGACCGAATGAGACTAGAACTGAGACTAGGCTAGCGGCCGTGATGAACACAGCCGAGCGCCCTTCCTCGAGTGGAGTGAGGGCGTGCGGCACCCTGCTCCGGAGCGCGAGGGCGGGGCTTCGCCCGCTCGTATGTGAGCAGCGACGTCGAGCGGCTGACGATGCGCGATGCATCACGAGGCGACGTCGCCTCGTGATGCCCCCAGTCGAGCAACCGGTGGCCGACGCATCTCGCCTGCTTGTGCAAGGATCCACACTGCGACCATGGCAACTCACCCAGATGTCATGCTCGCCAGAGTGACATCCTTGCTGGTCACCGGTGTCGCGAAGCAAAAATGTCGTACGTGCGTTCGATACTGGTAACGCAGGTGCCGATGCCCTGCGACACCCGTACGGGTTGTGCCACGAAGGGAGGCAACGTGAAGCGTTCTGAGCACGCCGCGCTCGTCGCGCTGCTTCAGCACCGCCCAGAGGGCCTGGGCTGGCAAGAGATCACCGCAGAGGTCCTCTCCAGCGGCAGCGCACTGGAGACCTGGCGCCACCTCGTGCCCGACACACTGTTCGACGAAGCTGGCGAGCACGAGGCCCTCGCGGCCGCCGATCGCCAACTTGAGTCGTGGGTAGAGGCTGGCGTCAACTTCCTCTCGGTCCTTGATGCCGACTACCCGGCTCGGCTTCGCGGGATCCACCAGGCCCCACCCATACTCTTCTGGCGCGGGCAGCTGCTCGCAAAGGACCCCGCTGTGTCAGTCGTCGGATCGCGAAACGCCTCCGAACGAGGCCTGGGGATCGCCAGCGAGATCAGCCGCGCTCTCATCAAGGAAGGCGTGACCGCAGTCGCCGGCCTCGCCGCAGGGATCGACGCCGCAGTGCACCGCACGGCGCTAGAAGCTAGCGGTCGGACGGTCGCGGTGATCGGTACTGGCATCAACAAGTACTACCCGGCCGCGAACCGTGATCTGCAGGAGGAGATCGCGCAGCGCGGGCTTCTGCTGTCGCAGTTCTGGCCGGACGCCCCGCCGCAGCGGCACAATTTCCTCATGCGGAACGCGACCATGTCCGGCTACGGACTCGCGACCGTCGTCGTCGAGGCGGGTGAGACCAGCGGGACGCGAGTTCAGGCACGACTGGCGGTAGAACACGGCCGCGCGGTGATCCTCACCGACTCGGTGGTTCAGCAGAACACCTGGGCCCAGAAGCTCGAAGGTCGGCCCGGAGTGCACTGCGTCAGCGGACTGAAGGACGTAACCGAGATCGTCCGCAAGGTGATCTCTGAGCGCCGGGATGTCGCAGACGCCATGAAGCAGCTGCTTACCACCCTATGAGCGAAGCGCCCAGAGCATCAGACCCGCAGCATCAGCTTGAAGCAACGCTCGTCAGCGCCACTGGTGGTTACCTGCGTAACACGCTACGCATTCCTGGCGAGACATGTTTGATATGCACCACGACCGTTAACTCCGGTGACACCTACTGCTGGCCCTGTGCCAGCCACCGGTCTGCGGGCTCCGATCGCCCCACTGCCGATTACGTCGGCATTCTGACCTATGCGATCGAGAGCTCACAGTCGCACTACGTCATGCGTGGCTACAAGGCGCCACAGCCGGTACGCGTCAAGGAACACTGGAACATTGTGAGCTTGCTCTGTTTCGTCGGGCTGTGGCATCACATGCGCTGTGTCGAACAGCTCGCGGGCAGACGGATCACGCACTGGGCTACGGTCCCCTCCCTGCCGGCAAAATCGGGAGAGCACCCGCTTCATGCCCTGGTAAGGCCCATGCTTTCTCGTCTGCCGGAACTTGCGCTGACTGCCGCGACGAAAACCGCCGCGCCCCGAGCGTTCCGCGCCGATCATTTCCGGGCAGTTGGGAGTCTGCCGCCTGGCTCACATGTCCTCGTTATCGACGACACCTGGACCTCTGGAGGGCACGCGCAGTCGGCGGCGCTCACTGCCCGAAGGGCTGGCGCGACGACTGTCTCCGTGCTGTCGCTAGCTCGATACTTTAAGCCAACCTACGGCGACAACAAAGAGTTCATCGCGAAGCATCTGACTAGGGACTACGACCCCACCTGGTGCCCATGGACCGATGACGGATCCTGCTCATCATGAACGCGTAAGCCGGCGAGTCAGGCCCAGACCGACGCGAGCTGTGCGGGGTCGCCCTCCGGCGTCCTCTGCGATGTCTGGGTGGCCGCCGATCACCGGCGACGCGGGTTCGGCATGCTGCTGCTCGACGCCACGCTGCAGCTGGACGGGTTTTGAACGGATGTCAGATAAGCTGACTGATCTGCGGTGATCGCCCTGCCGGGCGCAGGTGAGAGGTAGTAGGGGGGCGAGGGGATGCGCGGCGCCTCCGGCCGGCCTCGGCGCTGGTTCGCGGCCGGACAATTGGAGCGATCCAGGCTTGGTTCACACTAGGGAGAGCACTGGGTGCTCCCAGGGGCCTAGCCTGGGTCGAAAAGCTCGCACAGCTTCGAGAGGACTACCGAAATCTGCTCGAAGTACTGTCGTGCAGTGGCAAGCGTGATACCAGTGTCGCCACCATGTGAAATACTATTTCGTGTCGATGCCACGCTTACAAAAGCTTGAAGTTCGTCGTTGAAGTCGCGGTCTAGCTGGTCCCACCAGACGGTGTTAAATGCCTGAATTAGCTTCCTCAACTTTTCCAAGTCAATATTCCTGAGGAGACTTAATTGTCCTCTCGCGTACTTGTGGACCGGGTCGGCTGAACGCTTTTTACAGTAGTAGCCAGCAAGTTCTTTCACCGACTGCTCTGCGTATCCAGATATCAGTACGCATAAATATCTAGAGTAGTGCGAAAGGAGTTCCGCATCGAGCCCCTTTCCGTCAATTGCCGATATGACGGAAAGTGACTTCTTGCGACGTCTTTCGACCTCGGCTTTTCCTTCGAGCTTCAAAGCGCCTCCGCGAAGCCGCGCGTAGCTAACTGCAGTCGCATGGCGACTGACTTCTCGCTTGCGGTAGAACTGGTGGTGGCGGACGAGTATGCGCGAGTGTTGACGCTGACCGGCCACGTCTTGTTGACGCGGTCGACTCACCCCGAGACGTCGAGATGCCCGCACGGAGCACTTCGCTCGCCATCTCAAGGTTCATGGCGGCGAACTTTAGACGTAGGGATCCAAGGGCAGCCCGTGCTAGTAACTGCGTCCGCTCCTGCGCGAGCTGGTGGCGAACAACCCGGCCAGCGTCGGAAAACGGCTGGTAAACCACGGGCCTCGTGGACTCGGCCGCCGTGGCGGCTGAGCGCGTCGCGGTGACCGCTGAGCGCTCCAGTGGTCGACGTCAAAAACGATCCGGATCGAGAGACTGGCTGGTCAGCGAGCAGAGGGGACGTGATGGAGGTCGGGTGACGAAGTGGGCCCAACACCGCAACAAACGCCGTTGGCGGTCCGCAACCGGCACCGCAACCGCGCCTATCGGCGTGGATCGAGCGGTGCTGCCAGGTGACACGCTCATATTCGGACGCCGCCCCGCTGGGGATACTCACGGTGCCAAGGTGTCAGTGGTTGGAAGCCGCGGAACGACGACGGCATGAGTGCGTCATCCGGGCCACATGGCGAACGAGGACGACGACACCCGGAGGGGCCTGACCATGGGCGAATGAGACTAGAACTGAGACTAAGACGGAAAACGCCGGATGGCCCTGAGCTGGGCCATCCGGGCGTTTGCCTGGTTACAGCGGCGGAGGATACAGGATTCGAACCTGCGAGGGCGTGAACCCAACACGCTTTCCAAGCGTGCGCCTTAGGCCGCTCGGCCAATCCTCCGCAGGAGACGATACCGGATGCCCTTCCGCCACTACGAAGGCGGGTCAGGCGGTGAGTTCGGCGACGTCGGCGATGACGCAGGTGATGTTGTCGGGGCCGCCGCCTTCGTTGGCCAGGCGGATCAGTTCCGGGACCAGTTCGGCGGGGTCGGTGCCGCTCTCGAGGGTGTCGCGCAGGGTCTGTTCGGTGACCGGGCCGCTGAGGCCGTCCGAGCAGAGCAGGTAGCGGTCGCCCGGCTTCGCGGTGAACGTCCAGATGTCGGGGTCGCTCGAGCCCGTCGTCTGCAGGGCTCGCATCAGCAGGGACCGGCGCGGGTGGGAGGCGGCGTCTTCGGCGGCGACGCGGCCGTCCTCGACCAGGGCCTGGACGAGCGTGTGGTCGCGGGTCAGCCGGCGGAGACCGCCGTCGCGCAGGAGGTAGCCGCGGGAGTCGCCGACGTGGGCCGCGGCGAACGTGACGCCGTCGAACAGCAGGGTGGTGAGGGTGGTGCCCATGCCTTCGGTCGTGGGCTCCTGCGCCGCGACTTCGGTCAGCCGTTCGGCGATCGACTTGACGACACCGGTGAGCGTCGCCGCCAGGTCGATGGTCGTGAGGTCGACCCGGCGCAGGTCGACGTCCAGCTCACGCAGCACGTCGACGGCGGTCGCGCTGGCCACTTCGCCGTGCGGCTGACCGCCGATGCCGTCGGCGACGGCGAGCAGGCGGGAACTCGCGTACAGCGAGTCCTCGTTGATCCGGCGACGCCTGCCGACGTCCGACCCCGCGGCGTACCGCAGGACGTACCGATCGTGTGTCATGCTCCCATGAAAGCATTGGTTGACTGAGTTCACAAGCATGTCGGCTGAATGGACGATCCTCCGATAGAGTCCTCGCCATGGACGACGACGCCACGGTCAGCGCGGCAGACATCGCGCGCCTCGCCGGGGTCGGCCGGGCCGCGGTGAGCAACTGGCGCCGCCGTTACCCCGACTTCCCGCAGCCGGTCGGCGGCACGGCGTCGAGCCCGCTGTTCAGCCTGTCCGACGTCGCCGGCTGGTTCCACGCCCGTGGCAAGAAGTTCGAGCTGACCGAAGGTGAACGCGCTTGGCAGCGCCTGCGCGCCCTCGGTGACGACCTCGACCTCGCCGAGCGCGTGAGCCGAGCGGGTGCCTTCTTCGCCTTCCAGGCCGGGCTTTCCGACACCTTCGACCGCAAGCTCGCCGACCCCGAGCTGCTCACGCTGCTCAGCGAGATGACGCACCGGGCCGGCCCGGTCGAAGCGTTCGAGTTGTTGTGCCGCAGGTACTTCGAGGCGCACTCGCGACGGCTGTCGACCACGCCGGAGCCGGTCGCCGAGCTGATGGCGCGGCTCGCCGGGCCGGTGTCGGCCATCCTCGACCCGGCGTGCGGCTTCGGCGCGCTCGCCCTCGCGAGCGGCGCGAAGACCGTGCTGGGCCAGGACAGCGACCCGATGACGGCGTCGATCGCGTCGCTGCGGCTGCGGTTGCGCGGCATCGAGGCGGAGGTCCACGCCGTCGACGCGTTACGCGAAGACGCCTTCGCGGGCCGGACCGCCGAAGCCGTGTTGTGCGATCCGCCGTTCAACGAACGCGCCTGGGGTCACGACGAGCTGGTCGGCGACGCGCGCTGGGAGTACGGCCTGCCGCCGCGCGGCGAGCCGGAGCTCGCCTGGGTGCAGCACTGCCTGGCGCACGTCGAGCCCGGTGGCACGGTGGCGATCCTGATGCCGGGCGCGGCCGCCGGGCGGCGCAGCGGAAAGCGCATCCGCGGCAACCTGCTGCGCGCGGGCGCCGTCCGCGCGGTCGTCACGTTGACGTCGATCGGCCCGGACCTCTGGCTCCTGCGACGCCCGGTGCCCGGCGAGCGCCCGCCGTCCACCGTGCTGCTCGCCGAGTCGGGCGACGATCTGTCCACAGTGGAAGAAGAGTGGCTGGAGTTCCTGGCGCGGCCCGAAACCGGCGTCCGGATCATCGACCTGCTCGACGACGACGTCGACCTCTCGCCGGCCCGGTGGCGGGCCAGGGACGAGGATCCCGGGCAGGCGTTCCAGGCCGTGCGGGAGCGGTTCGACGAGCTGGCACCGCAGCTGCCACCCCTGGCGACGGCGGACGTCGAGCAGGCGTTCACGACCATCGGCGAGCTGGTCAAGGCCGGCGTCGTCGAGGTGCGGCACGCCGCGCGGGCGGACGCCGAGCCGCCGGTCGCGGAGGCGGGTGACGTCGTCGCGTCGGTGACCGGCATCGCCTACGTCCACAGTGGACCAGCGCAGCCGGTGGGTGCCGGGCTGACGGTGTACCGCGTCGACCCGAACCGGCTGGACGCCGACTTCCTCGCCGGCTGCCTGCGCGCGGCCGACCTCCCGGCCGCCTCCGCGTCGACCCGGATCGACAGCAGGCGGGTGCGGGTGCCGCGGTGCCCGCTCGACGTCCAGTACCGCTACGGCCTGGCCTTCCAGCAGCTGGCCGAGTTCGACGACGTTCTGCGCGAGGCGGCCGAAACCGGCCGTGAGCTGGTCCGGCTAGGCTTTGCCGGACTCGTCGAAGGACGGCTGCGCCCGGGAGGGCAATGAGCCCGAGGGGAACGGATGCTGATCGCCGACCGCTACGAGCTCGACGAACTGCCGCTCGGCCGCGGTGGGATGGGCGCGGTGCACGGCGGGCACGACCGCAGGCTGGGCCGGCGCGTCGCGATCAAGCTGCTCAGACTCCCCGGCCGTGACGAAGAGCTCGAAGCCCGCTTCGCCCGCGAAGCAAGGATCCTGGCGACGCTCGACCATCCGGGCGTACCGGCGTTGTACGACTACGGCACGCACGACGACCGGTTGTTCCAGGTCATGCAGTTCGTCGAGGGCGTGACGGTGGCCGATCTGCTCGCCGAACACGGGCCGCTGCCGGTGCCGTGGGCGGCGGTGATCGCGGCGCAGGCGTGCGCGGTGCTGACCGCCGCCCACGCGCTCGCGGTGTGCCACCGCGACCTCAAGCCGTCGAACCTGATGCTCGGCCCGGACGGCGGGGTGAAGGTGATGGACTTCGGGCTCGCCGTGCTGCGCGAGGCCGACGCCGCGCAGTTCACGCGGGCCGGCCAGCTGCTGGGGACACCGTCGTACATGGCGCCCGAGCAGATCCAGCGCGGTGGCGCCGAACCGCGCAGCGACCTCTACGCCCTCGGCTGCGTGCTGCACGAGATGCTCACCGGGCAGCGGCTCTTCGACGGGCCCACGGCGTACGCGGTGTTCGAGCGGCAGGTCAAGGAGCTGCCGCCGCCGGTGCCGGGGATTCCGAAGCAGCTCAACGGGTTGCTCGCCGAGATGCTGGCCAAGGACCCCGAAGCCCGGCCGTCCGGCGCGGCCGCGCTGTACGACCGGCTGGGGCCGTTCGTCACCGGGCTGCCGCCGCTGCCGGGGTTCCTGGCCCCGCCGTCGGTGGCCAGCCCGGGCCGGATGTACGCGCGGATGTTGGGCCGCGTCAGCGGCTGACGCGCGCCGAGCCCCGGTCGGCCAGCGGCAGGCCGGCCAGCTGGATGCGGCGGTAGGTCGTCGCGTTCTGCACCGCGATGCTGACGCCGACGGTGAGCGCGATCGACGCCGACGACAGCGGGCCGGCGACGCCGAGCGCGGTGGCCAGCGCGACCAGCCCGGCCCGGACACCGATCGTCAGCACCCAGAGGCCGATCGTGACGGCCGAGCCTTTTTGGAACGTCGTGCCCGCGCGCACGGTCAGCGTTGTCGTGGTGCTGCGGAGCACGCCGAGCCCGGCGAGCAGGACCAGGTCGACGCCGAGGAAGCCGAGTTCGGCGGCCGACGCGCCGGGGAGCGCCTTCAGCGTCAGGTAACCGCCCACCACGACGAGGAGCAGCGGCAGCGTGACCAGCGACTTGCGGTCGAGCAGCGTGCCGCGGACCTGCTTGTAGACGACGCGGTACAGGACGAGGCCGGCGACGGCGACGTAGAGCAGGACGGTGGCGATGCTGGACATCGGAAGCTCCCGGGTTTCGAAGGTGCTTCCAGCTTCGGCCGTCGGCCGTCGCATTACGTCGGTGTGCGGGTCGGTCCCGGGTGGAACCTCGCCTCAACCCCCAGGTGGACGCGCTACTCCTCCCAGACCGGCTCCGGCGGCAGGCCGCGCTCGGCGCGGGCGGCGTCGGACAGCTCCTGGATGAGGTCGGTCTTGGCCCGGGTGTACGCGTCACCGGACATCCCGGACGCCGCCAGCTTCTGCTTCAGCTCGCCGTACCGGAGCGCGGCTTCCGGGTACTTCCGCAGGTGCGCGGCCAGAATGCGCTCCTTGTTGTGCTCCCAGTTCGTCGGCGGGAAGACGTGCAGGTGGTGGGTGCGGACGTCGCCGTCACGCCGGACGAACAACAGCCGACCCGGGGCACCGAAGTCCTCGGCGCGGTAGCCGAGGCCGTCGAACAGGCCTGGTGGGACGGCGTCGAGGTCGGGCGCGAGCGCGGCGACGTCGATGATCGGCTTGGCCGGGAGGCCCGGCACGGACGTGCTGCCGACGTGCTCGACCTCGGTGAACCGGTCGCCGGCCACGGCGAGGAGCTCGGCGCGGGCCTCGGCGAACCGCTGGGGCCAGGCCGGGTTGTAGGGGGAAACGATCACCATCGGGTCATCATCTACCCAATCGTGACCTTCGTGGACGAACCTCTGGTGGGTGCACCCCGTCTTTAGGGGTGTCCAAGAGCGTGATCGAGTCTTCTGGGGGTACGGGATCGTGAAGAGGCTTCTGGTGGGAGCGGCGGCGCTGGCCACGGCGTTCGTGCTGGCCGCGTGCTCCGGCGGGGCGTCCGGCACCGGCGGGAACGTCGGCGGCGGGGCGGTCGCGGCGGGCGCCGGCGGCGGATCGCCGACTCCGGCGTCGACCAGCGCGTCTCCGACGCCCACCACGTCAACCAGCGCGGCGCCGTCGACGACCCCGTCGACGACCAAGCCCGCGCCGGCCAGCACCACTCCCAAGCCGAAGCCCAAGCCGAAGCCGGCCCCGAAGCCCGCCGCCGACCCCGGCGTGCCGTGCGCGGCCGCCGCCGCGTCCTCGGGCACCGCCGCCTGCGTGGACCTCTCGGCGCACAAGACCTGGATCCTGCAGGGCGGCAAGGTTGTCTACGGGCCGGTCTCGATGCTGCCGGGCCGCAAGGGCTACGCGACCCCGACCGGCACGTTCCACGTGCTGTCGAAGGAGAAGGTGCACCTGTCGAAGGAGTTCGACAACGCGCCGATGCCGAACTCGGTCTTCTTCTACCCGGGTGACGCCTTCCACACCGGGAGCCTGTCGGTGTACTCGCACGGCTGCATCCACCTGTCGGCGAGCTCGTCCCTGAAGTACTTCACCACGCTGCACGTCGGTGACGTCGTGCAGGTTGTCCCGTAACTCGGTGACACGGAACTGAAGCACGAAGCGGGCCGTCTCCGGATCTCCGGGGGCGGCCCGCTTCGTCGTGCGCACAACCTCCGGCCGTGCCACGCGTCTTGGTGGGTATAGGGGTTCACCACGGATTACGGGGGAAAAATGCGAGTACGGCGGGCGCTGGCGGCTCTGTCCACATTGGTCGCCGCGGCGGTGCTGACCGCCTGTTCGGCCGGGGGCACCGCGGATGTCCGGCTGGCGGCCGGGACGCTGCCGCCGTCGTCCACTTCGGACACGACGGCGACGACGCCTGCTCCGGCCAAGCCCGTGATGGCGCCCGGTGTGCCGTGCACGATCACCGCGAAGGCCTGCGTTTCCCTGTCCGGGAAACAGGCCTGGCTGCTCGACGAGGGCAAGATCGTCTTCGGCCCGGTGAAGATCATGCCCGGCAAGAAGGGCAGCACCACGCCGGTCGGGACGTGGCACGTGCTCTACAAGGAGAAGATGCACCTCTCCAAGGAGTTCGACAACGCGCCGATGCCCAACTCGGTGTTCTTCTACAACGGCGTCGCGTTCCACCAGGGCAGCCTCGCCAAGTACTCGAACGGCTGCGTGCACCTTTCGGCCGCGGTGTCGCTGAAGTTCTTCTCCTCGCTCGACAAGGGTGACGAGGTTCAGGTCGTCAGGTGAGCAGGTCCGCGGGGGTCGTCCCGGCCGACGTGAGCGGCAGGCCGAGGGCGACGCGCTCGGTGAGCCACGGGCTCGGCCGGTAGCGCGGGTCGCCGGTGGACGCCTCGAGGCCGCGCAGGATGCGCAGCACCACGTCGCCGCCGACCAGGTCGCCCCAGGCCAGCGGGCCGCGCGGGTAGCCGAGCCCGAGGTGGACCGCCGTGTCGATGTCCGACGGCGTCGCCAGGTGCCGTCCCGCGATGAAGCACGCCGTGTTCACAATGGACGCCAGCAGGCGCTGGGCGATCGGGGCGGGGCCGTCGCGGACCACCGTCACCGGGTTTCCGGTGGCGGCCAGCGCACCCCAGGCCGCCCGGCCCACACCCGGGTCGAGGCCGGGGTGCACCGACAGCGTCAGCCGTCGTTCGTAACCGCCCAGCGGGTCGACGCCGGCGACGCGCGACAGGGGCAGGCCGCCGCGGGTGGCCGCGTCCACAGTGGACTCGCCGTAGAGCGGGACGAGCAGGACCGCGTCGGGATAGGCGTCCGGCACCACGTGCACACCGGCGGCCGACAGCACGCGGGCGAGGGGCTCGTCGGCGGTGAACACCGGGCCCGCCGGCTTCGGCGGCGCCGCCGGCTCGTCCGGGTTCTGCTGCTTGCCCTCGACGTGCCGGTAGAAGCCCTCGCCGTTCTTGCGGCCGAACAGGCCGGCGGCGACACGCGGGCGCGTCAGCCACGACGGCCGCAGCCGCGGGTCACCGTGGAAGCCGCTCCAGATGCTCTCCAGCACGGCGTGGGACACGTCGAGGCCGGTGAGGTCGAGCAGCTCGAACGGGCCGAGCTTCAGGCCGAGTACGTCACGCGCGATGCGGTCGACGTCGGCCGGCTCGGCCAGCGCCTCGTCGAGGATCTGCAGCGCCTCGGTGCCGAGCCCGCGGCCGGCGTGGTTGACCAGGAAACCGGGCGCGTCCTTCGCGAGCACCGGCTCGTGACCCCAGGTGCGGACCAGCTCGAGCGCTTCGGCGGGCAGCCAGTCGTACGTCCGGGTGCCCGGGACCACCTCGACCAGGCGCATCAGCGGCACCGGGTTGAAGAAGTGCAGGCCGACGAGCCGGCCGGGGTCGCCCAGCTCGGCGGCGATCTCGGTGACCGACAGCGAGCTGGTGTTCGTCGCGAAGACCGTCTCCTGTGGACAGACGCGCTCGAGGCTCGCGAACAGCGCCCGCTTCGTCGCGAGGTCCTCGCGCACGGCTTCGACGACCAGGTCGACGCCCTCGGCGGGTGCGTCCGGCGCGTCGACCGGGACGAGCCGGTCCTTCACCGCCTTCGGGTCCTCGTCGAGCTTGCCCTTGGCGGCCAGCTTGTCGACCATCCCGCCGACGAATTCGATCGCCTTCGCGACGGCCTCGGGCTGCACGTCGGCCAGCTCGACGGTCACCCCCGCGGTCGCGGCGAGCTGGACGATCCCGCGGCCCATCACCCCGGTCCCGATCACCCGGATCCTGCCGACCTTCCCGGCCCACCCCGTCACGTCGTGCCCGCCTTCCGCAGTTGCCTACCGCGCGACGGTACCGTCTCGGCCCTGGCGGGGAGCCGAACGCCTACAGGCCCACGAACTCCGCCATCCGCCTCGCCGAGTGGGTGAAGAACTCGTCGGCCGGGTCGACGCTGCCGACGTACTGGCCGAACAGGTCGAAGTTGATCGCCCCGAACAGCTGGGTCCACGCCATGAGCAGCCGGGCCACGGTCTCGGGTCCGGCGACGATCCCGAGGGCCTTCGTGAGCGTCTCGGCCTGGGCGCGCAGCCCGGGTGCGACGTCGCCGTCGATCGCCCGCAGCTCGGTGTGCGTGAGCACCTTGACCAGGGCGAGCGCGACGCGGGCGGCCGGCGCGACGGTGTCCTGCGGGGCCTCGTACCCGGGAATCGGTGAGCCGTAGATCAGCGCGTACTCGTGCGGGTGCGCTTTCGCCCACTCGCGCGTCGCCTGCCAGATCGCGAGCCAGCGGTCGCGTGGCTCGCCCTGGCCGGGGTCCCCGCTTTCGGCGGCTTCGCCGATCGCGTTGTAGGCGTCGACGATCAGGTCGGTCAGCAGCCGGTCGCGGCTGGGGAAGTAGCGGTACAGCGCGGACGAGACCATGCCCAGCTCACGCGCCACCGCGCGGAGGGAAAGCCCGTTCGCGCCGACCTCGGCGAGCTGGCGGCGGGCTTCGTCCTTGATCTCCTGGGTGAGTTCGGCGCGGGCACGTTCGCGCGCGGTCCGGGTCGCGGTCATGGCCGTCAGTCTGCCATGTTCGAGAGCGCCGAACAAAATCGAGAGCACTGCTCTTGACAGTGTGTGACAGGAGGGTGTTCACTGCTCTTAACAGAGAGCACTGCTCTCCCAAAACTTCGGAGGACACCATGACCGAGACCCGCTACCTCAAGCCCGGCAAGTCCACCAACGTCTTCAACGAGCTGGTCGCGAAGCTGACCGAGATGGGCGTGAGCCTGCTGGGCAGCCGGGTGCTGACCGTCGTCGGCCGCAAGTCCGGCGAGCCGCGCTCGACCCCGGTCAACCTGCTGACCATCGACGGCGTGAACTACCTCGTCGCGGCGCGCGGCGAGACGCAGTGGGTGCGCAACCTGCGTGCCGCGGGCCAGGGGCAGCTGCGTGTCGGACGGCGCGACGACACCTTCACCTACCGCGAGCTGGGCGACGACGAGAAGCCCGCCATCCTGCGCGCCTACCTCAAGCGCTGGAAGTTCGAGGTCAGCGCGTTCTTCGAGGGCGTCGACGCCAAGGCGTCGGACGAGAAGCTGCGCGAGATCGCGCCCGGCTACCCCGTCTTCGAGATCTTCACGAAGTAGCTCGTCACGAAGTGGGTTTGCGCCGGCGCGTCACGTTCGCCGCGACCAGGACGATCCCGACCAGGAACGCGACGAGCCCGATGAGGAACCACAGCTTCTGGCCGGTCATGAAACTGCCGGTGATGACGCCGAGGCCTTGCAGCACCCAGACGGCGCCGACGAGCACGAGCACAACCCCGACCGCGAAGGTGATCCAGCGCTTCATCGGCCCAGTCTATGCAGGCCGCTCGCCCGGCACGAGCTTGTGCCGGTAGGCGTAGACGACGGCGTGCACGCGGTCGGGCAGCCCGAGCTTGGCGAGCACCCGCGACACGTGCGTCTTCACCGTCTCCTCGCCGACGTGCAGCTGCCGCGCGATCTCGGCGTTGCTGCAGGCGTTGGCGAGCAGCAGCAGCACCTCCCGCTCCCGCGACGTCAGCCGCGCGAGCTCGGGGGGTTCGGCGGCCGCGGGCTCCAGCACCGACGCGAACTTCGCGACCAGCCGCCGGGTCACCGACGGGTCGATCAGCGCGTCGCCGCGGGCCGCCACCCGCATCGCCGCGACCAGCTCCTCCGGCGCCAGGCTCTTCAGCAGGAACCCGCTCGCCCCGGCCCGCAGCGCGCGGTAGACGTACTCGTCGGCGTCGTACGTGGTGAGCACGATGACCCGGGTGTCGTTGCCCGGCGCGGAAAGGATCGCCTCGGTCGCGGCGAGGCCGTCGAGGCGGGGCATCCGGACGTCGAGGACGGCGACGTCCGGGCGCAGCCGGGCCGTCTCGGCCACCGCCTCGCGGCCGTCGGACGCCTCGCCGACGCAGGTGAAGTCGGGCTGGGTGTCGAGCAGCGCGCGCATCCCGGAGCGGAACATCGCGTGGTCGTCGGCCAGCAGGACGCGGATCATGTGCTCTCCACCGGGAAGGTCGTGCGCAGCTGCCACCGCGTGCCGGTTTCGCCGTAGGTGACCTGGCCGCGGAACAGCGTGACGCGCTGGCGGATCCCCGCCAGGCCGCGGTGCGCGTGCTCGCGCTCGGGGACGCGGCCCGGGCGCAGGCCGTTCGTCACGGTGAGCACGACCTCGGTGCGGCCGTGGTTCAGCTCCACCTCGACCGGGCCCTCGCCGTGGCGCAGCGCGTTCGTCAGTGCTTCCTGCGCGATCCGGTACAGCGCGACGTCGAGCGAACCGGGCAGCTCACGCGGTTCGCCGAGCAGCGTCAGCCGGATCGGCAGGCCGGCCGCGCGGACCGTCTCGACCAGCTCGTCGAGGTTGTCCAGACCGGGCTGGGCGGCGGTGTCCTCGGCGTGCAGGAGGTCGAGCAGCCGGCGCAGGTCGGCCATCGCCGAACGGCTCGCGGACTCGACCGCGCCGAGGGACTTGCGCACCGGCGAGTCGCCTTCGGGCAACCCCAGCCGCGCCGCGCCGGCGTGCACGCCGATGGCGCTGACGTGGTGGGAGATGACGTCGTGGAGGTCGCGCGCGATCGTCGTGCGCTCCTCGGTGACCGCCCGGCGCACGGCTTCTTCTTCGTGCTGACGGCGTTCGTCCGCCGCGCGCTCGAGGTCGGCGATGTAGGCGCGCCGGGCCGTCGTGTACCGGCCGACCAGCCACGGCAGCAGCGCGCTCACGCTGACGCTGACCGCGATCAACCGCAGGTCGCCCGCGGTCCGGCCGCCGCCTTCGACGCAGCCCGCGGTGACGCCGGCGAGCATCGCGAGGAGCGCGAGCACCGCCGGTTTCGGGCGCAGCCAGGCGCCCGCCCGGTAGCCGGCGATCAGGATGCCGGCGTTGTTGCCGACGACGTACCCCGCGGTGGTGCTGATCAGCAGCGGCGACGCGGCGAACAGCACGGCGTGCGCCAGCGACACCCAGCCCGAGTACCGGGCCGGTCCGGCGAGCGCGGCGTTGACCGCGACGCCGGCGAACAGCACCACCCACGGCTGCCAGTGGCCGGTGCCGAGCGGCCCGCGGACGCTGAACAGCAGCGCGTCACAGGCGACGCAGACCACCGCGACGAGCAGCGACTGCCGCCGCAGTGACCCGCTGATGTCGTACACGCCCGCAACTCTGCCCTAACCGGGCCGCCGGGGTCGCCAAAAGCCGTGAAGGCCTCCTTCCCGGCTCTTATGGCCGGTAAGGAGGCCTTCACGGCATTTCGGTGTGGTGGGAGCGGCGTTAGTTCGTGGGCCGGGGCTGGTAGTCGCCGCCGCGGCGCTGGCCCGGCTGGCGCTGGCCGCCGGTGCCCGGCTGCAGCGCCTGGCCGAGCGAGGTCGCCGTCGCGGTCTGGCCGTTGACCTTCGCCACCACCGTGACGTTCGTGTCGCCCTGCTTCACGTCGCCCGTCTTCTGCGTCGAGCCGTCGAGCGTGTACGTCTGCTTGTAGCCGTCCTTGCTGGTCAGCGTCACGGACGTGGCGCTCAGGGCGGTGACGTCGCCGGTCTGCAGCCGCTCGGTCGTGTAGCCGCCGTTCGGGTCGGCCACGACGAAGTCGCCGTGCAGGGCCTCCCGCAGCGCCGCCATGCCGCCGCCGAAGTTTCCGCCGGGACCGCCGCGGAACTGGCCGCCGCCGGGGCCGCCCGGGCCGCCGAAACCGCCGGGGCCGCCCTGCTGCGCGGAGTTGTCGGCGCTGCTGGTGCCCGCCCAGATCGCCGCGCCGCCGCCGGCCGCGATCACCACGGCGATGCCGGCCGCGATCGCCGTCTTCTTGCCGGACCAGCCCTTCTTCGGCGCGGCCGCGGCGGGGTCGCCCCAGGTCGCCGGGGCCGGCTGGCCCCAGGCGGGGTCGCTGGCGGGTGCCGGCCCGCCCTGCGGCGGGGTGTTCGGCGTCGGCTCGGTCGTCATCGTGTCCTCCGGTCGTACCCACACTGGTCCAGCCCAGGCTCACCGCCGTGGCTGTGTTTGAGCTGTGCGAGGCGTCAGCGGGTGCTGTGGCTCCGTTACCCGGGCGAAGGACCTCACAGGGAACGCACAGCGAGCCCACAGCGAACCCTGTGGGCGGACCGGGAAGGTGGCACTATGACCGCTATGAACGCCACGTCACCAGGCCCTGGCAAGGCCGATCTGCGCCGCGCCGACGGGAGTCCCGTCCGGGTCCTCGTCGTCGACGACGAGGCGACGCTGGCCGAGCTCGTCTCGATGGCCCTGCGGATGGAGGGCTGGGAGGTGCGCAGCGCGGGCGACGGCACGGAGGCCGTCCGGATCGCGCGCGACTTCCGGCCCGACGCCGTCGTCCTCGACGTCATGCTCCCCGACTTCAGCGGCCTCGAAGTGCTGCGGCGGATGCGGTCCGAGGCGCCGCACCTGCCGGTGCTGTTCCTGACGGCGAAGGACGCGGTCGAGGACCGGATCGCCGGGCTCACCGCCGGCGGCGACGACTACGTCACCAAGCCGTTCAGCCTCGAAGAGGTCGCGCTGCGCCTGCGCGCGCTGCTGCGCCGGGCGGGCGGCGTCACCGGCGCGAGCGGGTCGACGCTCGTCGTCGGCGACCTCACCCTGGACGAAGACAGCCGCGAGGTGCACCGCGGCGGTGACCTGGTGCCGCTGACCGCGACCGAGTTCGAGCTGCTGCGCTACCTCATGCGCAACCCGAAGCGGGTGCTGTCGAAGGCCCAGATCCTGGACCGCGTGTGGAGCTACGACTTCGGCGGCCAGGCCAACATCGTCGAGCTCTACATCTCCTACCTGCGCAAGAAGATCGACGCCGACCGCGAGCCGATGATCCACACCATGCGGGGCGCCGGGTATGTCCTCAAGCCAGCGGGCTGAGCGGCGGCGGTTCGCGGCGCAGCGGCCGTGGTCGTTGCGGCGGCGGCTGATTTTCCAGCTCGCCGCGCTGCTCGCCCTGGTGTGCCTGGTCGTCGGCGTCGTCACGGAGTTCGCGCTGAGCGAGTTCCTGGTGCGCCAGCAGGACGACCGGCTCGCCGCGGCCACCGACCGCGCCAAGCACGGCGGGGAACGGCCGCCCTGGACCTACGGCGACGCGCCGCCGCCGGACCCGCTGCGGGCGCTGGGCCAGGGCGAGGGCACGCTCGCCGCCGTCCAGATCGGTTCGCGGGGTACCGGGGCCGTGCTCGACTCCAGCGTGGGCTCGCCGACCAAGCGGCGGGCGCCGTACCGGCAGCTCGACGAGAGCCAGGTACGGACGCTGCTGGCGTTGCCGTCCGACGGGAAGCCGCACAGCATCGTCCTCGGCGGCAGCCTCGGGGACTACCGCGTCGTCTCGACGGCGTCTCCCAGCGGCGACAAGACCGTCATCGGCCTGCCGCTGCGGGACGTCAACGAGACGCTCTGGCGGCTGGGTTTCATCCTCGGCGGTGTCGCGCTCGCCGGGATCCTGGTCGCGGGCGCGGTCGGCGCCGCGACGATCCGCCGCACGATGCAGCCGCTGGACCGGCTGGCCGCGACCGCCACGCGCGTCTCGGAACTGCCGCTGGACCGCGGTGAGGTCGCGCTGTCCGAGCGTGTCCCGGAGGCCGACACCAACCCGAACACCGAGGTCGGCAAGGTCGGCTCGGCGCTGAACCGGATGCTGCAGCACATCGCGAACGCGCTGACCGCACGGCAGGCGAGCGAAAGCCGCGTGCGCCAGTTCGTCGCGGACGCGAGCCACGAGCTGCGGACCCCGCTGGCCGCGATCCGCGGGTACGCGGAGCTGACCCGGCGCAGCGGCGAGCAGGTGCCGCCGGACGTCGCGTTCGCGATGAGCCGCGTCGAGTCCGAGTCGCGGCGGATGACGACGCTGGTGGAGGACCTGCTGCTGCTCGCCCGGCTGGACTCGGGCCGCCCGGTGGTGCCGGAGTGGGTCGACCTGTGCCGGCTGGTGGCCGACGCGGTCGCGGACGCGCACGTCGCGGGCCCGGACCACAAGTGGCTGATGGACGTCCCCGGCGAGCCGATCGGTGTGCTCGGCGACGCGGGCCAGCTGCACCAGGTGGTGATCAACGTGCTGGCCAACGCCCGCACGCACACCCCGGCGGGCACCACGGTGACGACCACACTGTCCACTTCGGACGGTTTCGTCCGGTTGCGCGTGGCCGACGACGGCCCGGGCATCCCGCCGGAGATCCTCCCGGACATCTTCGAGCGCTTCGCCCGCGGCGACAACTCACGCTCGCGAGCGGCGGGGAGCACGGGGCTGGGGCTGGCGATCGTGGCGGCGGTGGTGAGCGCGCACCGCGGCCGGGTCGGGGTGCAGAGCCGTCCGGGGCGGACGGAGTTCGAGATCGTCTTCGCGGAGGCCCCGGCGCCGGAGTGACGGCGTTCACACGATCGTGGTGGATGCACAGCGGGGGCACAGGTTCGGCACAAGTTCACCACATGTGGCGCCGAGACGGTGGGGATCATGACGACCACGCTGTCGGCGCCCGAACACGCCCAGCCCGCGCCCCCGGCCGCACCGGAACCTCGGTGGATCAAGCCTTCCGTGGCCGCGTTGCTGCTCGGGACCGGGCTGCTCTACCTGTGGGACCTGGCGAAAACGGGCTGGGGCAACGACTTCTACGCGATGGCCGCGCAGGCCGGGACCTGGAGCTGGAAGGCGCTGTTCTTCGGCTCGCTCGACCCGGGCAACGTCGTCACGGTCGACAAACCGCCCTTCTCCCTGTGGGTCATGGGGTTGTCGGGCCGGATCTTCGGGTTCTCCAGCTGGAGCCTGCTGGTGCCGAACGCGCTCGCCGGCGTCGCGTCGGTCGGCTTGCTGTACCTGGCCGTGCGACGGCTCTCCGGGCCGGGGGCCGGGCTGCTGGCCGGGGCCGCGCTCGCGTTGACGCCGGTCGCCGCGCTGATGTTCCGCTACGACAACCCGGACGCCTTCCTCGTCCTGCTGCTCGTCGCCGGCGCGTACTGCGTCGTGCGCGCGCTCGACAGGGCGAGCACCTGGTGGCTGGTACTCGCCGGCGTCGCGATCGGGTTCGGGTTCCTCGACAAGATGCTGCAGGCGTTCCTCGTGCTGCCCGCGTTCGTGCTGGCGTACGCGGTCGCGGCGCCGACGTCGCTCGGGCGCCGGATCGGCCAGCTGTTCGCCGCGGCCGGCGCGGTGCTCGTCTCCGCCGGCTGGTGGGTCCTGGTCGTCGCGCTGTGGCCGGTCGCCGACCGGCCGTACATCAGCGGCTCGACCGACAACACCGTGCTGGAACTGGCTTTCGGCTACAACGGCCTCGGCCGGATCTTCGGCGAGGGACGCGGTGGCGGTGGTGGCGGCTTCACGCCCCCGACCGGCGTCGACCTGCCCGCACGGGCAGGCGGTGGTGGGTTCGGCGGCCAGACCGGGCTGTCACGGCTGTTCAGCGGCGAGTTCGGCGCCGAAGCCTCGTGGTTGCTGCCCGCCGCGCTGATCGGCCTGGTCGCGGGGCTGTGGTTCACCCGCCGCGCGCCGCGCACCGACCGGACCCGCGCGGCCCTGCTGATCTGGGGCGGCTGGACGGTCGTCACCGTGCTCGTCTTCAGCTACATGAGCGGCATCATCCACCCGTACTACACGGTCGCGCTGGCCCCCGGGATCGCCGCCACGCTGGGGATTTCCGCGCGTGAGCTGTGGCGGGGCCGGGCGAACTTCGCGGCCCGCGCGGTGCTGACCGTGCTGCTCGCGGTGTCCGCGGTCTGGGGCTTCCTGCTGCTCGACCGGACGCCGGAGTGGCAGCCATGGCTGCGCTACGCGCTGCTCGTGCTGAGCGCGCTCGCGGTGGTCGCGCTGCTCTTCGGCGCCGACCGGTTCCGGCGGCTCGGGCCGGCCGTCGCCGTGGCCGGGCTGTTCGGCGCGCTGCTCGGGACGGCGTCCTTCACCTTCGCGACGGCGGCGACCACGCACTCCGGCGGCACGCCGTCGTCCGGCCCGGCCGTCGCGAGTGGACGCGGCTTCGGCGGGTTCGGTGGTGGCCGCGGCGGGTTCGGCGAGGGACAGGCCGACACCGCGGTGATCGACCTGCTGAAGAACACCACGACCAAGTGGGCGGCGGCGCAGAGCGGCGCGATGCAGTCGGCGGGCCTGGCCCTCTCGAGTGGACGGCCGGTACTCGCGATCGGCGGCTTCAGCGGCAGCGACCCGGCTCCGACGTTGCAGCGGTTCCAGCAGTACGTCGCCGCGGGCGACCTCCACTACTACGTCGCGGGCGGGCGCGGCGGCTTCGGCGGGGGCCGGGGCACGTCGGGCGAAATCCAGACTTGGGTGGAACAGAATTTCGCGCCGTCGACGGTCGGGGGAACCACCGTCTACGACCTGACGAAATCGATCGGTTGACAGAAAAGGGAATTGTTTCAGGCGTGTTAACAGTGGCGGAATCATCGGTGGCGCCGGTGCCCGTGGGGTAATCGAGGAGGCGGACACCTGTTCGAACGACGTCCCGACCGGCGGTACGTTCCGAACGATTGTTCGCTCGTTCGTGGCGGCGCCGGTGATGATCTCGACACCCCGCGCCGACGTGTGACAACGCCGCCGTGCTGCCCGTGCGCCTGCACGGGCGGTCCTCTTCCGGAGTGCGGCGATCTTGGCCGGGCGGCCGACAGAAACGCCGCGTACTTGATCTTCAGGTCGGGCGAAGCCGCTGGTAACCCCGCCTGAGCGTCACCCTTTCGGAGGCATCCGGAGGGCGTTGTGGGGATCTTGTCCTTCTCGCTAGAGTCTCCGCCGGGAGAGGGACAAGGGGTGGCCGATCCGGTGCGTGCGGTGCCGGGTTTTCACTGGGTGTAGGTACCTCCTGTCCGCGTTCTCTCGCCTTGACCCGATCAGGTGCGTCTGGAAGAGAGCAGCGATGACCGTGCGCGGTGGCGCAGCTTTGCCCGAACCACCTCCTCGTCGTCACGGCAGGTAGGCCCGGCTACCCCTTTGGTGTCGCTCCACTCCACTTCCCCCGCCTTCTGGAGTTTCGCTGTGACTTCCCGCCCTCGTCGTCTGCTGACGGCGCTCCTGACACTGCTGACCCTTTTCGGGGTCACCGCTCTGTCCGGCTGCAGTGACAGTTCCGCCTCCGGCGACGGCGGCAAGATCACCCTCGGGTTCAGCGCGTGGCCGGGCTGGTTCCCCTGGCAGGTGGCGCAGGAGCAGGGCCTGTTCGCGAAGAACGGCGTGAACGTCGACCTCAAGTGGTTCGACAACTACACCGACAGCATCAACGCGCTTTCCAGCGGCGCCATCGACGCCAACAGCCAGACGCTCAACGACACGCTTTCCTCGGCTTCGGGCGGCGCGAAGCTCTCGATCGTGCTGGTAAACGATAACTCGACCGGCAACGACAAGATCATCGCGCGGGACGGGATCACCGCCGTCGCCGATCTCAAGGGCAAGAAGGTCGCCGTCGAGCAGGGCACCGTCGACCACTACCTCCTGCTGCTGGCGCTGCAGGAAGCGAAGCTGACCGAAAAGGACATCCAGCTGGTCAACCTGCCGACCGACGCCGCCGCGGCCGCGTTCGTCGCGGGCCAGGTCGACGCGGTCGGCGCGTTCGCGCCCTTCACCACCAAGGCCCTCGAGCGCCAGGGCAGCCGCGCGATCTCCTCGTCGGCCGAGTTCCCCGGCGCCATCCCGGACCACCTGGTGACGTCGCAGAAGCTGGTCAAGGAGCACCCGAAGGACGTGCAGGCGCTGGTCAACACCTGGTTCGAGACGCTGACCTGGATCAAGAACAACAAGGACGCGGCGATCAAGATCATGGCCAAGCGCGGCGGTGTCTCCGACGAGGAGTACAAGACCTACGACGCCGGCACCACGATCTTCACGCGCCAGCAGAACCTCGACGCGTTCACCCCGGGTGTCACCGCGCAGCACCTCGACTTCTCGGCGAACAAGATCGTCGACTTCATCACGAGCACCGGCCTCGCCCAGCAGCGGCCCTCGCTCGACGGCCTGTTCGACGACCAGTTCGTGAAGGCCACGCCGCAGTGACCGGTCCGACCCCGCGCACCACCTCCAGCTCCCCGGCCGACGAACGCGCGGCCTCGGAGGCCGGGGAGCTGGAGGCCGAGCAGGGGCTCGCCGACCGCGCCGAGGCCGGCCGGGGACGCCCGGGCTGGGCACCGCTGCCGCGCCGGGCCGCGCCGAAGCCCGCGTCGGCGCTGTTCTCCCTGCGCGCGCCGATCGGGTCGTCGGCCCGCTGGAAGCTGGCGGTGCTGTCGTTCGCGATCCCGTTCCTCGCCTGGGTCGGGCTCAGCGTGAGCGGCGCCGTCGACTCGACGTTCCTGCCGTCCCCGGTCGCGGTCTTCCGCGCCGGGTTCGACATGGTGAGCACCGGCGAGCTGTTCGGCGACCTGTGGGCGACCACGCGGCGGGTGCTCGAAGGCTTCGGTCTCGCGGTGCTCGTGTCGGTGCCGCTCGGCATCCTCATGGGCAGTTTCACCGCGGGGCAGGCGTTCTTCGAACCGCTGATCGGGCTGCTGCGCTACCTCCCGGCGAGCGCGTTCATCTCGCTGCTGATCATCTGGCTCGGCATCGGGGAGCCGTCGAAGATCGCCATCCTCTTCATCGCGACGGTCTTCTTCAACACGCTGATGACCGCCGACGTCGTGCGCGCGGTGCCGAGCGCGCTGCTCGACGTCTCCTACACCCTTGGCGCGCGCCGCGGCGAGGTGCTGCGCAAGATCGTCGTGCCGCACTCGCTGCCGGGCATGATCGACGCGATCCGGGTCAACGCCGCCGCGGCGTGGAACTTCGTGGTCGTCGCCGAGCTGATCAACTCCGAGGCGGGCCTGGGCCACCGGATCGTGCGGGCGCAACGGTTCCTGCGGACGGACACGATCTTCGCGGTGCTCATCGTGATCGGCCTCGCCGGGCTGACCATCGACGTCGTGCTGCGCCTCGTGCGCACCCGGGTCGGGAAGTGGGCGGCATGACACTGGAACTGCGGAACGTGGCCAAGGACTACACCGCCGGTGGCCAGGTGACGCGCGCCCTCGACGGTGTCGACCTCGAGGTGCTGCGCGGCGAGTTCGTCTGCGTCGTCGGCGCGAGCGGCTCGGGCAAGTCGACGCTGTTGTCGCTGGTGGCCGGGCTCAGCGGGCCGACCGAGGGCGAGGTCCTGCTCGACGGCGTTCCGGTGACGGGCCCCGGCCCGGACCGCGGGCTGGTGTTCCAGTCCGGCGCGCTCTACCCGTGGCGCAGCGTCGAGAAGAACGTCGCGTTCGGACTCGAGCTGCTTTCGCTCGACCCGGCCGAGCGCGCCGAGCGGGTCGACTGGTACCTCGCCGAAACGGGGCTCGACGCGGTGCGCCGCTCGTTGCCGAAACAGCTTTCGGGCGGCCAGAAGCAGCGCGTCGCGATCGCTCGGGCGCTGGCGTGCGAGCCGGAAGTCCTGCTGCTGGACGAACCCTTCGGCGCCTTGGACGTCCAGACCAAAGAGGACATGCAGGTGCTGATCCGCCGGATCTGGGCCGACACCGGCACCACGGTGCTGATGGTCACCCACGACGTCGAGGAAGCGGTGTTCCTGGGCGGCCGGGTCGTGGTGCTCGCGTCCGACCCGGGCCGGATCGCCGCGGACGTCGAGGTGGCGCTGCCGGCCGAGCGGGACCTGGGGGTGAAGCGCGAGCCTGAGTTCCTCGCGCTGCGCGCCCGGATCGAGGACCTCGTCCGGGAGCAGCACCGCGGCCACGTCAGCCGGGTGGCCGCGGGCGAGTGAGAACGTTGGACGGGAAGGTGGCGGGATGAGGCACGGCAGGGCGACCGCGGAACGGGCGAGCGGCGGGGGTTTCCTCGCACGGCTCGGCATTCGCGGCAAGCTGAACCTGCTGCTCCTGCCACCCCTGGTCGCGGTGCTGCTGGTCTCGGTGCCGTTCGTGCTGACGCAGGTGAGCAGCGCCACGGCGGCCACGCAGTCGGCGACCGTGGCGCGGCACGCCCAGCAGCTCGGCGGCCTGGTCTGGCAGCTGCAGCGGGAACGGCTGCTGACCGGCGCCTTCGTCGCGACGCCGTCGATGTCGCCGGACGAGATGGTCAAGCAGCGCAAGGCGGTCGACGCCGCGGTCGAGAACGTCCGGGCGCAGCTCGGCGCGGACGCGCCGGACGAGCTGTCCGCGGCCCTGACCCGGATCGGCTCGCTCAACGAGCTGCGGCAGAACGCCGAGCGCCGCGGGGTCGCGCTCGACAGCGTGGCCCGCACCTACCACGCCGTGATCGGCGCGGTCATCGACTCGCTGCGGCTCGTCCCGCAGCTCACCAGTGACGCCGAAGGCACCCGGGAGCTCACCGCCCTCGAAGCGCTGCTGCGCGCGAACGAGGAGAACTCGTTGCGTGGCATGGCGTTGATCGTGACGGCGGTGGCGCCCGACTCCGGTAAGTCCATCCTGGACGACGCGACCCAGCAGGCGCCGATCTTCACCGACCGGTTCGTCCAGCAGGCCGACGACGAGTCCGACAGCGAGCAGGCCGCGCTCGTGGTCAACGTCGAGCAGAGCGACGCGGGCCGCCGGATCGAGGACCTCGCCGCCCAGATCGACAACCCGCGCGACGCCGCGGCCACCGGCCGGTACGTCACCGACGTCCTCAGCGCGGCGGAAACCCAGGCGGGGCAGCGGAAGCTCGTCCAGGAGAAGGTCACCGGCGAGATCGCCGACTCGGCCACCGAGCGGGCCGGCTCGGCGACGCAGCTGGCCTGGGTCGTCGGTGTGGGCGCCGCCGCGCTGTTCCTGCTGGTCGCCTTCCTCGCCGTCGCGGTGTCCCGCTCGATCGCCCGGCCGCTGCGGCGGCTGACCACGGCGGCGACGTCGGTCGCCGACCTCGCGGGCACCGAGCTCGTCCGCGTGACCGACACCGAGGAGGCCGAGGAACAGGTCCCGCGGCTGGCCACGATCGACGTCTCTTCGGACGACGAGCTCGGCAAGCTCGCCGCGGCGTTCAACCGGGTCCAGACGACCGCCGCCGAGCTGGTCGAACGGCAGGCGCTCACCCGGCGCAACACCAGCCTGATGTTCGCGAACGTCGCGAAGCGCACGCAGAACCTCGTCGGCCGCCAGCTCGCGCTGATCGACGAGGTCGAGCGCAACGAGCAGGACACCCGGCTGCTGGCCAGCCTCTACCGGCTCGACCACCTCTCCACCCGCCTGCGCCGCAACGCCGACAACCTGCTCGTCGTCTCCGGCACCCGCGACGAGACCCGCATCGCCGGCCCGATCGAGCTGTCGACGGCCCTGCGCTCGGCGCTCGCCGAAATCGAGGACTACCAGCGCGTCAAGCTCGGCGTCGTCGCGGAGATCCTGCTGTCCTCGGCGCTCGGTGCCGACCTGGTGCTGGTGTTCGCCGAGCTGCTGGAGAACGCGACGTCGTTCTCGCCGCCGGGCTCGACGGTCGAGGTGGACACCATGTTCCTCACCGACGGCTCCTGCCTGGTGAGCATCGTCGACCACGGCATCGGCATGACCGCGGAGAAGCTGGGCGAGGAGAACAAGCGGCTCGTCGAACGTGAACGCCTCGAGCTGGCGCCGACCAGTGTGCTCGGCCTGTTCGTGGTCGGCCGGCTCGCGCGGCGCCACGAACTCGGCGTCGAACTGCTCGCGACGCCGACGACCGGCGGGGTCACCGCGCGGCTGACGATTCCGTCGTCGCTGTTCAGCCACCGCACCGGGCTGCTCCCGAAGGCCGAACCCGCGCCGGCGATCCCGGCGCAGGCGGCACCCCCGATCGCCTCGCCGGAACCGCGGCACGCCGCCCCGGCGCCGTCACCGCGTTCGGCGTCCACTTTGGACATGTTCCGGCCTGCCGAGCCGGAGCGTCAGACGGAACTGCCGTCGCCGGCGATCCCGGCGCTGCTCGGCACCGGCCACCTCAACGGGTTCCGCTGGTTCAACCAGCTCGAACCGGTGTGGCCGGACGCCGAGCCCGCCGAGCCCGCCGAGCCCGCGGCCGCCGTCGAGGTCACCGAGGAACCCGAGTCCGAGTCTCGTGGCGGCCTGCGCCGTCGCGTCCGCGGCGCGCAGCTGCCCAGCCCGGGCACGACCGCCGCCGTCGCCGTCGAGGACAAGCCGCGGCACGACCCCGAGGCGACCAGGATCGCCATGGACGGCTTCCAGGAGGCGTTCGCCAAGGCCGCCGAGGCCGGTGCCACGGCGACCGACCCGCCGCCCGCCGTCGTCGCCGAACCCGCGTCCCTCCCGGTGCGCGTCCCCGGGAACGACCGGATCGCGGCCTCGTCCGCCGTCGTCCCGCCGCCGGTCACCGCCCCGATCTCGCGGGACGGCCTGATCCGGCGCGTGCCCGGCGCCCAGCTCGCCCCCGGCCTCCGCAAGCAGGAGGCCGTGGCCAGGCCGATCGCCCGAGCCGCCGTGACCCGCCCCAAGCGGGACCCGGCGGCCGAGCGCGCGGCGTTCGACTCGTTCGCCGCCGGCCTGGCCAAGGCGGACGTGCTTACGGCAGACACCCCGCCGCCAGGCGTGGTCGCCGGTCGTGTGATGGAACGAGAAGAAGAGAGCAGGAAATGAGCATCCCCGCACCAGGTGTCAGCGTCGAAGCCCAGAACTTCAACTGGCTGGTGAGCCGCTTCGCGCAGCACACCGCGGGCGCGATCGCGGCCATCGCGGTCTCGGCCGACGGCTTGCTGATCGCGGTGTCCTCGGAGCTCGAGCGCTCCAACGCCGACCGCCTCGCCGCGATCTCGTCCGCCATGCTCGGCCTCGCCCACGGCGTCTCCGACAGCCACCCGCTCGGCGCGCCCGACAAGGTGATCATCGAGCTGGAGCACGGTTACCTGCTGGTCTGCACCATCAGCATCGGCTGTTCGCTCGGCGTGCTCGCCAACAAGCAGGCCAGCCTCGGCACGATCGCCTACGAGATGGCGATGTTCGCCAACCGCGCCACCGAGGTCCTCACGCCCGGCCTGATCGAGGAGCTCAAGAACACCGTGGGTTCGTGATGGCCGACGACGACCCGGACATCTCGCTGCTGCGGCCGTACCTGATGACCTCGGGGCGGGCGCAGCCGGTGGACCAGAGCCTCGAGATCGAAGCCCAGGTGATGACGTCACGCCTCGGCGCGGCGTCGCACCCGAAGCTGACCTTCGAACGCCAGGAAATCGTCTCCCTCTGCCGCAGCACGATGTCGGTCGCCGAAGTGGCCGCCATGCTCGGCCTGCACATCGGTGTCGCGCGCGTGCTCGTGGCCGACCTCGCCGAATTGGGCTACGTCGTCGTCCGCCGGCCGGGGAACCACAATTCGCACGACCTCGGCATGATCGAAAGGGTCATTCGTGGACTCGAAGCCATTCACTGAACCGGCGGCCCGCCCGCCGGCCCCGGTCAAGATCGTCATCGCGGGCGGTTTCGGCGTCGGCAAGACCACGGCGGTGTCGTCGATCTCGGAGATCAAGCCGCTGACGACGGAGGCGGCGATCACGTCGGTGGCGGCGAACGTCGACCGCACGGGTCACGTCCCGTCGAAGACCACGACGACGGTGGCCCTGGACTTCGGCTGCATCACGATCGACGACGAGGTGAAGCTGTACCTGTTCGGCACGCCCGGCCAGGACCGCTTCGGCTTCATGTGGCAGGACCTGGTCCAGGGCGCGCTGGGTGCCCTGGTCATCGTGGACACCCGCCGCATGGACGACTGCTACCCGGCGGTCGACTACTTCGAGAACGCCGGCCTCCCGTTCGTGGTGGCGGTCAACATGTTCGACGGCGCGCTCGGCCACAACCTGGACGACATCCGCTGGGCCCTCGCGGTGAGCGAGGACGTCCCGCTGATCACGTTCGACGCCCGCCAGAAGCTCTCGGTGCGAGACGCGTTGCTGGCGGTCCTGCACAACACGTTCAAGCGAGCGCGAGCCCAGGCGGGCGCGGGGGCCTGATCCATACCCGCTACACTTGGCCACGGACCCCGCGCGGCGTCCACCCTGTGAACCTCCCCAGGGCCGGAAGGCAGCAAGGATAAGCAGGCTCTGACGGGTGCGCGGGGTCCCCTTTGTCTCTGCTTCGGGCTTCGCCCTTCGCTCGACTTCGTCGTTTCGCCCGGGGGCCGAGCCCCCGGACCCCCACGGTGCCTCTCTTGCGGCCTGGGTGGCTGCCGCGGCTTGCCCCTAGAACACGCCCAGGATGTCTTCCGGGGGCTTCGGGGCCGCAGGTGCGTCCTCGTCGGTGATCGGCTTGGCCTTTCCCGCCAGTTTCGCCAGCTCCGGGCCCTCCACGCACCTTGCCGGGAAGGCCGCGGACGCCGTCCGGGACGCCAGTTCCGCCGTGGGCAGAGCCGTCGCCGATGCTGCGAACACCAGGTTCCCGAAACGCCGTCCGCGCAGTACGCCCGGGTCGGCCAGCAGTGCTATCTGCGGGAACACCTCCCGCAGCGTGGCCAGGAAGCGGCGGGCGAACGGGAGGCCCGCGCCGTCGGTGATGTTGGCCAGGTACGTGCCACCCGGTCGGAGGATGGCCGCGATCGTGCGCAGGCTCTCCAGCGTGGCCAGGCCGCCCGCCAGGGCCGCCTGCTCGAACGCGTCCACCACCACCAGGTCCGCGGTGTCCTCGCGGCGCGTCGCCAGGCCCTCGCGGCCGTCCGTCACGCGCGCCCGCAGGCCCGGGACGCGCAGGCCCAGCTGGGTGCGGACCAGCTCCACCAGCTCACCGTCCGCGTCGAACACCAGCTGGCGCGATCCCGGCCGGGTAAAAGCCACGTATCTCGGCAGGGTGCACGCCGCCCCGCCGATGTGGAGGGCGTCCAGCGGACCCGGCGGCAGCAGGTCCACCACGTCGCCGAACCGGCGGACGTAGTCGAACTCCAGGTGCGCCGGGTCGTCGAGGTCGACGTACGACTGCGCGACCCCGCCCACCGACACCAGCCACGCGTTCGCGCGGTCGGCGTCGCGGAGCAGCTCCGCCGTCCCGAAACGCACCGGGTAACGGCCCGGGACCGGGGCGGGCTTGCGCGTTCGGCTCACGGAACCCGACCTTAGCGGCGGTCGGAAACATTCTTGCCGGACCGGCGATAAGGGAACGGAACGATCAACGATCCGAGGGGGATCACCTTGCGTGTGAACGCAGTTCTCGTTGCCGCGGCCCTGGCCGTCGGCGTACTCGCGACGCCCGCTTCGGCGGACGTCCTGCCCGACCGGGCCCAGGCCGTCTCACTGCTGGAGACCGGCGGCCCCGGCCTCGCGCGGGCCGCCGAAACGGCGTTGCTCGGCTCACCCGCCGACCTGACCGCCTTTCTGACCACCGGCCAGTACCGGGCCAAGGACGACGACGACTGGGTCCTGGCCACCCAGGCCCTGTCGAGCGGCGGCCCCGCGACCAAGAGCGCCGCCCAGCAGGCGCTCGACGGCACCATCGCCGACGTCCGCGAGTTCCTGGCCACCGGCCTGCCCCGGGCGCGGGAAGCCGACGACCGGATCGCCGTCGGCCAGGCCATGAGCACCGGCGGCCCGACCGTGAAGGCCCGCGCCCAGCGGGCGCTCGACGGCACGCCCGCCGACGTGCGCGCCTTCCTGGACCACGGCCTGCAGCAGGCCAGGGACATCGACGACCGGATCGCGGTCAACCAGGCCATGGCGGCCGGCGGCCCCGAGGTGCAGGCCGCCGCGCAGACGGCCCTCGACGGCGACCCGGCCGACGTCCGGTACTTCCTGGCCGTCTGGAAGCAGGTCGCCGCGGCCGGCGACACCGAGCTCACCGCGGTTCAGGCCCAGGTCGACGCCGCGAAGGCGGCCGCGGCCCGGCACGACGCCACCGGCGTCCGGGTCGCGGCGGACCAGGCCGCGAAGCTCGCGTCGGACGCGCGGAAGGCGAACACCGACCGGCTCGCCGCCCAGCAGGCCAAGAACCAGCAGGACGGGCAGGCCGCGGCCGACGCCGAGGCCACCGCGCAGCAGCAGGCCAAGGAAGCCGCGGCCCGGGCCGTGCAGGCCAAGACCGACAACGACAAGCTGCTGGCCGACGCGGCCGACCCGGCGCTGACGGTGCCCAACGGCCGTCGCGCGTCGGTCTACCTGCTGCGCAACGGCGGTGCCGCGGTCAAGACCGCCGCTCGCGCCGCGCTCAGCGGTTCGGATGACGACGTCGTCACCTTCGTGCACAGCGGGCTCGCCGCCGCGCAGGAGACCGACGACCGCGCCGCCGTGGCGGCGATCGCCGCCGACCCGAAGGCCCGCCCGGGCCTGCGGCAGGCGGCCGCTGACGCGCTCGCGGGCCCGTACGACGGCGTCGCCGCGCTGCTGCGCACCGGGGACTACCCGGGCCGCGACACCGACGACCGCGTCGAGGTCGACCAGATCCTGGCGGCCGGCGGCCCGTCGACGAAGGCGGCGGCCCAGCGGGCGCTCGACGGCACCATTGCCGACGTCCGCGCGTTCCTGGCGCACGGCCAGTACTCCGCGCGCCTGATCGACGTGCGGGTGAAGGTGACCCAGACGCTGTCGAACGGTCCCGAGGTCGACGCCGTCGCGCAGGGTGTGCTCGACGGCCCGGACTCGGGCCTGCAGGCCTACCTCGACGGCGAACTGGGCAAGGCGCGGGCGCGTGACGCCTTCACGGCCCAGCACGTCGCCGAGGTGAACGCCCTGGTCGCCGAGGCGGACGCCCTGCGCTGACCCGCACGGCGAAGGTTGTCGGACGGTCCCGGTACTCTCGCGGCGTGGCTCTCGCGCTGTACCGCAAGTACCGTCCGGCAACCTTCGCCGAGGTCGTCGGGCAGGAGCATGTGACGGAACCCCTCCGCACGGCGTTGTCCGCCGGGCGGATCAACCACGCCTACCTCTTCTCCGGCCCGCGCGGCTGCGGGAAGACGTCGAGCGCGCGCATCATGGCGCGCTCGCTGAACTGTGTGAAGGGGCCGACACCGGACCCGTGCGGCGAATGCAACTCGTGCAAGGCGCTCGCGCCGGAGGGCTCGGGCAGCGTCGACGTCACGGAGCTCGACGCGGCGAGCCACGGTGGTGTCGACGACGCCCGTGAGCTGCGCGACAAGGCGTTCTACGCGCCCGCGGAGTCGCGCTACCGCGTGTTCATCATCGACGAGGCGCACATGGTCACCACGCAGGGCTTCAACGCTCTGCTGAAGATCGTGGAAGAGCCGCCGGAACACGTCATCTTCATCTTCGCGACCACCGAGCCGGACAAGGTGCTCACCACCATCCGCTCGCGGACGCACCACTACCCGTTCCGGCTGATCCCGCCGGGCGCGATGCGCACGCTGCTGGAAAGCAACGTCGCCGCCGAGGGCGTCGAGGTCGAGCCGGCGGTGTACCCGCTGGTCATCCGGGCCGGCGGCGGTTCGGCGCGTGACACGCAGTCGGTGCTCGACCAGCTGCTCGCCGGCGCGGGGCCCGACGGCGTCAGCTACAGCCGGGCGGTGGCGCTGCTGGGCGTCACCGACGTCGCGCTGATCGACGACATGGTCGACGCGCTCTCGACCGACGACGCCGGCACGGTGTTCGGCACGGTGGAGAAGGTCACGGAGGCCGGGCACGACCCGCGCCGGTTCGCGACCGACCTGCTCGACCGGCTGCGTGACCTGGTACTGCTGCGCGCGGTGCCGGAGTCCGCCGGTGGGCTCGTTTCCGCGCCCGAAGAGGAACTGTCGCGGATGGTCGGCCAGGCCGAACGCCTCGGCCTCGGCACGCTCTCGCGCTACGCCGACATCGTCCACAATGGACTCCTGGAGATGCGCGGCGCGACGTCGCCCCGGCTCGTGCTCGAGCTGCTGTGCGCGCGGATGCTGCTGCCGTCGGTCACCGAGGCGGAAAAGGCGCTGCTGGCCCGGATCGAGCGGCTGGAACGCCGTGCGACGGTGGCCGGTGGCGGCGGCGCGCCCGCCGAAGGCGGTGTCGAGCCGCCGGTGCGCGCGGCGCCGGAGAAGGAGTTCTCGCGGCCTTCGCAGCGTCCGGCGTCGGCGGGACCGGCGCCCGTGGCGGTGCCGGAGCCGCCCGCGGCCGAACCGAACCCGCCGGCCCGTCCCGCTCCCGCGCCCGCGGCTGCGGCTGCCGCCGAACCGGCGCCCGCGGACGGCGGCTGGAGCACACCTCGCACGCCGGGCGGCGGGACACCCGCGCAGCCGGCCGCCGCGGCCGCCGCCGACAACAGCGGCTGGGGTGCCACGCGAGCCCCGGGTGGGAACGCCCCCGCCCCGGTCGCCGACCCCGAGCCGGCGGCCGCCGCCGCGCCCGAGTCGTCCGGCGCGCTGGACGCCGCCGGGATCCGGAACATCTGGCCGCAGCTGATGACGTCGCTGCGCAAGTTCACCGGCGGCCGCAGCCTCGAGGCGATGCTCACGCAGGCGACGGTGGCGACCGTCGAGGGCAACTCGCTGACGCTGACGCACAAGTCCGAGCCGCTGGCCCGCCGGCTGTCCGACCAGGACAACGCCCGCAAGATCGCCGGCGCCCTGACCGACGTCCTCGGTGGCGAGTGGCAGGTCCGCTGCGTCCACGGCAACGCCCCGGCGGCGGCCCCCGCGGCCCGCGCGCAGCAGGCGGCACCCGCGCCGAAGCAGTCGTTCACCCGCCAGTCGGCGGCCGCCCCCGCCGCTCCGGCGCAACCCACCCGGCCCGCCCCCGCGGCACCGGCCCAGCCGGCGCGCCCGAGGGTCACGACGACCGAGCCGGACATCCCGCTGCCCCCGGAACCCTCCGGCGAGGACGACGAGGACCTCTACAACGAGGACGCCAGCCCGGCCCCGCCGCCACCCCCGCCGCCGCCGGACCAGGACCCGGACGAGCTGGCCCGCAAGCTGATCTCGGACCACCTCGGCGCCCGCCCCCTGGACTGACGGCTTTTCACCCCGGGCGGTCAGGAGGCCCAGGGGCCGATGCCGGTGACGGTCCGCCTTGATGCGGACGATCACCGCGGTCGGCGAGTTCTGGTTGCCCAGCAGGTACTGCGGCAGACCACGGGAATCGTGGCCGTCGTGGTCCTCGATCAGGCCGTCACAGGATGTTGCGCGCCTTGGGACGGCGGCTTTCGGGAAGTTCCATGACCCCGACGTCAGGGAGCATGGGCGACTTCCCTGGCGGACCTCGGGCCGACGCTGGTGGGGGCTCAGGAAGCCAGGTAGGCCTCGATCGCCGCGGCGATCGACGACGCGAACTGCAGGCGTCCCTCCGCGCTGCTCATCCGGGCCGCTTCGGCCGCGTTGCGCATGTTCCCGCACTCGACGAGCGCGATCGGCCGCGTCGAGAGGTTCAGGCCACCGAGGTCCGCACGTGCCGAAAGGCCGTTGCCGCCGATGTAGTTCGACGTGCTGAAGCCGCTCGTGCGCAGGGTGTCGCGCAACGTCTGCGCCAGCCGTGTCGACGGCGCGCCCTGCGCGGCGTTCAGCGGGGGCGACGAGTAGGCGACGTGGAAGCCGGCCGCGCCGGGCGAGTTCGAGCCGTCGGCGTGGATCGAGACGACGGCGTCGGCGTTCGCGTCGTTGCCGATCGCGGCCCGCTTGTCGACGCACGGGCCGACGCCGGTGTCGTTCTGTCGCGTGTAGACGACGCGGATCCCCTTGGCCGCCAGCGCGTTCCCGACCCGCTGGGCGACGTCCCACGTGAACGCGTGCTCGGGGTAACCGGCGTTCGTCGACGTCCCGGTGGTGTTGCACGGCTTGGTCTGCCCGCGCCCCGCGGGCACGAGCCGGTTGATCTCCGCGGCGTGCGAGCCGTTGCCGCCGTTGTGCCCCGGGTCCAGCACGACGACCTTCCCGGCCGCGACCGGCGGAGCGGCCGCCGAAGACGGCGGTGCCGGAGGCGCGACCGACGACGGCGAAGGCGTGACGGTCGCCGGTGTCGGCGTGACCGTCCGGGTCACGACGGGAGCGGGCGCGGGAGCTGCCGGGGCGTCTTCTTCACAGCCGGTGAGCAGCAGGGCACCGGCCAGCAGGAGGGGAGCAATCGCGCGTCGCACGGCGACCACGGTGCCACACCCCGGGCCCGCCCGTGGCGCGACTACCCTGGTGGTGACACAGGCGTGCAGAGAGGACCGAGTGCGATCATGGTGCAACCCGGCGGCGGTTTCGACATCTCCCAGCTGATGCAGCAGGCCCAGCAGATGCAGCAGAAGCTCGTCGAGGCCCAGGAGGAGCTCGCCAACACCGAGGTCAGCGGCAGTGCCGGCGGCGGGCTGGTCACCGCGACCGTGTCCGGCGACAGCCAGCTGAAGAGCCTCCAGATCGACCCGAAGGTCGTCGACCCGGACGACGTCGAGACGCTGTCCGACCTGGTCGTCGCGGCGGTGCGCGACGCGTCGGCGAACGCCCAGAAGCTCACCGAGCAGAAGCTCGGCCCGCTGGCCAGCGGCCTCGGCGGCGGTGGCGGCATGCCGGACCTCGGCGCCCTCGGCTTCGGCGGCTGACGAACTTGTACGAAGGTGTCGTCCAGGACCTGATCGACGAGCTCGGGCGGCTGCCCGGGGTCGGGCCGAAGAGCGCCCAGCGGATCGCGTTCCACCTGCTGGCCACCGACCCGGCCGACATCGGGCGGCTGCAGGACGTGCTCGGCAAGGTCAAGGAGGGCGTGCAGTTCTGCGAGGTCTGCGGCAACGTCTCCGAACAGCAGAAGTGCCGCATCTGCCGCGACGAGCGCCGCGACCTCACGGTCATCTGCGTCGTCGAGGAGCCGAAGGACGTCCTGGCGGTCGAGCGCACGCGCGAGTTCAAGGGCCGCTACCACGTGCTGGGCGGCGCGCTCGACCCGTTGTCCGGCATCGGGCCGGAGCAGCTGCGGATGCGCGAGCTGCTCAAGCGCATCGGCGAGGCGGACATCACCGAGATCATCATCGCGACGGACCCCAACACCGAGGGCGAGGCGACGGCGACGTACCTCGTGCGCATGCTGCGCGACTTCCCGGGGTTGTCCGTGACGAGGCTGGCGTCGGGCCTCCCGATGGGCGGTGACCTGGAGTTCGCGGACGAACTGACCCTGGGCCGCGCGCTCTCGGGCCGCCGTGTCCTCTAACGTGTCCTCGCAAGATCTGGGGGGAGCGATTCTGGTGGACACTGTCGTGGTTCCTGAAACGCCGGTCGAGCGCCGGCTGCCTGCGCCCGTTTGGTGGGTGGCGCTGTCCGGAACGCTGCTGCTGGTCGTCTTCGCGGGCTACACGGTGTGGGCCGGGGTCTGGACGGCAACGGGTGTCTACCTCGAGGACTTCCGGTCCTACGTCGCGACGGGCGCCGCGGCGCGCGCCGGGATGCCCCTGTACGAACCGGGCGTCTCGCACCTGCCGACGATCGGCGGCACGTTCAAGTACACCCCGTTCGCGGCTGGCGTGTTCGTCCCGTTGACAGTGCTGCCGAAGCTGTTGCTGCCGTTGTTCGCCGTGCTGGTGAACCTGTTCTCGTTGCTGGCCGTCGTCTGGGTCTCACTCGGGCAGCTCGGGTACGCGCGAGACCCCGGCAGGGTGGCTGCGACAGCGGCACTGGCGGCGCTCGCTCTGCCGATGCAGCCGGTGCTGATGAACTTCACGGCGGGCCAGGTGAACCTGGTACTGCTCCTGTTGGTGGTGCTGGACCTGACCGGCCGGAACCGCTGGTGGACCGGCGCCGGCGTCGGACTGGCGGCCGGGATCAAGCTCACACCGGCGATCTTCGTGCTGTACCTGCTGCTGACCCGCCGTTTCCGAGCGGCGGCGATGGCGGTGGCGACGTTCGCAGCGACAGTTCTGGCGGGTTTCGTGGCCCTTCCGCACGACTCGGCGATGTTCTGGTCGGCGAACTTGGCGGATCCCTCGCGCATCACGGGTGACAGTGACGCGATGTCTCCGGAGAACCAGTCGATCCGCGGTGCTCTCGCCCGCCTGCTGTCCATTCCGGACGTCACCGGCAAGGTCTGGATGCCGGTGGCGGCGGTGATCGCACTGGCGGCCTTCTGGGTCGCCGTGCGGGCGCACCGCCGGAACCGCGAACTGCTGGCACTGAGCGTGGTGGGCGCGCTGATGGTCCTGGTGACCCCCTGGACGTGGACGCACTACTGGGTGTGGTTCATCCCGTTCTTCGTGATGGCGGCCTGCTGGGTACTTCGCTCCCGCACCTGGCAGTCGGCGGCGCTGGTGGTCCTGGCCTACCTGCTCTTGTTCCCCTGGAAGGTCGGCACGGGCCGCTCGGACGTCCCGCTGGTGGGGCTGGTGCTACTCCCGGAAAACCATTCGCCCGTGGCGCTGGCCCTGGCTCACGCGCTCTACGTGGCTTTGGCGCTGGCGCTGCTGCTTCTGGCGGCATTGCGTCCGGCCTGGCTCGACGAGGGTAAAGATCCATTGACCAAAGGCGATGATCTCCTTTAAAGTCCGTCCGGGCGCCAGGGGAGGGTCGCCCGGATGACGGCGGTACCGCTTTTCGGCGAGCACCGACCCCTGGCGAGTGACGCGCGCTGACAGGGGGATGGGTCGCGATGAAGCCGAGATCGTCGTCGAGATGGGGAATCGGGCTCTTGAGGAACGCGGCGATCGTCGTGTTCCTCTTTTCGTTGCTGGCGGGGCTCCTCGCACCACCGGCGCTCGCGGACGTCCCCGCCGGCTCCGACGACCCCACGCCCGCCCTGACCGACCGTGCCCGGACCGTCGAGGCGTGGCGCACCGGCGGCCCCGGCGTCAAGGAAGCGGCCGTGGCCGCGCTGAGCGGGACCGACGAAGCCGTCCGGCAGTTCTTGACCACCGGTCTCGCGAGCACCACCGCGCAGGACGACCGGGTGCAGGTGGCGCAGCTGCTGGCCACCGCGGGACCGGCGCTGAAGACGGCCGCGCAGGCCGCGCTGTCCGGCACTCCCGAGGAGATCAAGGCCTTCCTCACCACCGGTATCCGCGCTCCTTGGGAACAGGACACGCGGGTCCGGGTCGCGCAGATGATGGCCGTCGGCGGCCCCGGCGTGAAGGAAGCGGCCCAGGCGGCGTTGAACGGCACCGTCGCGGACCTCTCGCGCTTCGTGCTGACGGGCCACGACGCGGCGCTGGCGCACGACGAGCGGGTGCTGGCCGCGCAGATCCTCGCGGTCGGCGGGGCGGAAGTGAAGCGCGCCGCGCAGATCGCGTTGTCCGGCACGCGGGAAGAGCTGCAGGAGTTCCTCGAGACCGGTCAGTACGCGGCTCGGGAGCGGGACGGCGAGGTCGCGACCGTGGCCGGCCTCGCGGCGGCGGCCAAGGAAGAAAGCGATCGCGCGGCGACCGAGACGACGCTTGCGAAGCAGGCGTCGGAGCGAGCAGTGCAAGCCGCCGACCTGGCTCGCCAGGCCGCCGAAACGGCGGCGGCGGAAACGGCCGCGGCGAGGGACGACTCGGTCAAGGCGGCGAACGCGGCAGGCCAGGCGGCCGACGCCGCGACGCGGGCCGCCGCGGCGGCGCGGGAGGCCATCGGCGCGGCCAACGCGGCGACGCAGGCGGCCAAGGTCGCGGCCACCGCGGCGCAGCGCGCGGCCGTGGCGGCGGTACTCGCCGGCCGGGCCGCTGGTGCGGCGCAGCGCGCGGCGGCCGACGCCTGGACCGACGCAGGCAAGGCCGATGACGCACGCAAGGCCGCCATCGGAGCTCGTCAGGCGGCGGCCAGTGCCCGGCTCGCGGCGGACGCCGCCGTGGCGGTCGGCGATGCGGCCCGTGCCGCGGGCGCCGCGGTGCAAGCGGCGTCTTCGGCCGCCGCGAACGCCCAGAAGGCGGGCGACGCGGCCGGCGCGGCCGCCAACCAGTCCGCCGCGGCCGGTGCGCAGGCCGAGCGGGCCAAGAAGGCCGCGGCCGACGCCAAGCGAGCGGCGGGGCGGGCCACCCGTGCCGCGAACGCGGCCGGTGCGCTGGCCGCCGAAGCCGCGTCGGCCGCGCAGGAAGCGCGGACGGCTGCCCTCAGCGCGGCCACGCACGCCGAAGCGGCCGCGGCAGCCGCGGACGAGGCGGCCGCGCACGCTGGGGAAGCCGACAGGGCGGCGACGGAATCGGAAGCGCACGCCCGCGCCGCCAAGGAAGCCGCCGATGCGGCGACAGCGGCGGCCGCGCAGGCGAGCCGGACCCAGGAGGTGGCCCGGCAGGCGGAGGCCGAGCGCCTGGCGACGGAAACGGAGGAAGCGGTCGAGCTCGCCCAGGCCCTGCGCACCGAATCCGAGACCATTCCGGCCGAAACCCTCTGGGACACCCCGGAATCAGACCGGATGAACGCCGAAGCGAAGCGCTTGCTGGCCGAAGCTTCGGCGCCCGGCGCACCTCGGGCGACCGTGGTCACCGACGGTCGCAAGATCGCCGTCGAGCAGCTGGCGGCGGCCGGGCCGATCAGCCGGTCCCGCGCCGAAGCGGTGCTCGGCGGCTCCGACGACGACGTCGTCGAGTACGTCACCGGTGGCCTGACCACCGCCGCTTTCCAGGACGACCGCGCGCGGGTCGGCCACCTCGCCCAGAGCGAGAACACCGCGCTGGCCCAGGCCGCGCTCACCGCGTTGAGCGGAACCGACGTCCAGGTCAACGAGTTCCTGAAGACCCAGCCGTACCCAGGCAAGGACCACGACGAGCGGACGGCGATCGCGCAGCTGCTCGCCGCGGGCGGCCCGGCCACCAAGGAGGCCGCGCAGGCGGCGCTCGACGGCTCGGCCGCCGACCGGCGGGCGTTCCTGCGCACCGGCCAGTTCTCCGCCGCGAAGAAGGACGACCGCATCGCCGTCGCGCAGGCGCTGGCGACCGGCGGGGCCGAGGTCAAGGCGGCGGCGCAGATCACCCTCGCCGGCCCGGACGACGAGCTGCGCGAATTCCTGCAGGTCGGCAAGGCCCAGGCGCAGCGCCGGGACCAGGACACCGCCGCGCACGTCGCGGTCGTCCAGCGCTACGTCTCCGAAGCGGCGGCGTCCGCGGCGTCGGCCCAGGAGTCCGCTTCGTGGGCGGCCGCGGCCGCGGCCACCGCGCGCCACGCGGCCGACGAGGCCGCGGGCTATGCGGCGCAGGCACGCCAGTCGGCCACCGAGGCCGGCAACTACGCGAACCAGGCCAAGGCGTCCGCCGCCTCGGCGCAGGCATCGGCGGAGCAGGCGGCACTGTCCGCGAAGCAGGCGCGTCAGGCAGCGGCGACGGCCCAGCAGGCCGCGGCCCGGGCGGCGGACTCGGCGGCGAAGGCGGCGCACTCGGCGGCGATCGCCCGCTCGATGGCCCAGTGGGCCGCGAGTGCGGCCGAAGACGCTCGGAAGGCAGCCGCTGACGCGGGCAAGAGCGCATCGGAGGCCTCGGACGCCGCGGCCGAAGCGGCCGAGGTCTTCCTGCGGACGCACAACAACGAGCAGCTGAACGGACCACCGCAGCGCTTCCGGGCCGCCGAGTTCGAGAATGGCGTCACGGTGCTGTTCACCGACGGCACCTGCCTGGTCAACGGGCTGGTGCTGCCGTTCGCGGACTACGGGTTGTCGGCGTGCGAGGCGATCGGGCGCAACTTCGACTCGTGGATCACCGAGCACGCGGAAGAGTACGAGAGCGCGAGACCCCTCGGCGCCGAGTTCTCGGACCTGCTGCTGCGGGAGTACTGCGAGAAGGGCGGCTCGTGCAGCGCTGCGCTGCGGAGCCAGCTGAAGGCCCTCGGCGGCCACCTGATGATCACGCAGGAAGCGGGCATCGGGAAGCCGTTCAGCAGGCTGCTGCAGCGGATGCTGAAGCTTCGCGCGGCCGGAGTGACCGTCGACAAGCTGGGTTTGTACCGCGGGCGGTCGTTGGGTGTGTTGTCGGGCTGGACGAGCAAGGCGTTCCAGGTCGGCGGTCAAGAGGCGAGGCTGAACCAGGATTACCTCAAGCACATCCTCGAACGACACCACCCGAAGTACTGGGACGGCAGCTTCAAGACGGATCAGAGCTTCTTCGACGCGCGGATGACCATCCCGGACATCGAGGACGCGATCCGCCAGGTACTCACCCAGAACCAAGCGAAGATCATCGCGAACGGCGGTACCAACGCCAGTACCAAAATCGAAGGCTTCGTCAACGGCGTGATGTACAGAGGTACGGTCGACGGTGGCAAGGTCGTGCAGTTCTACCCGAAGTAAGAGGTGTGATGGGCGCGGTGGAGCGGGTACGGACCGTACTCGACGTCGGACAGCGGGACTTCTGCTTCGTCGACGTTCTCGACTGCACCGAGTTGCCGCCGAAGCGGAGGGTCGACGATCCGGGTGGCGCGATCTTGTTGACCGTCAACGGGGTCGCCCTGCTCGACGAAGACCTGTACTCGACCATCGAGCTGTTGTGGATCTTCGTCGCTCAGCTCATCGGCGACTACCGCCGGGACGGGCGAGCCGTGACGTCGTTCCCGGATCAGTCGATCGACATTTCGCTCGAGCCGGTCCCGCGGAAACTGCTTCGGATCACGGTGGCCGGGAAGGAATTCCGCCGCACCTCGGTCGCCGGTGAAGAGGAGTTGCTTTCAGCCATCGTCACCGGAGGGCTCGAATTCTTCGAGAAGATGACCGAAGTGTCCGGACGAAATTTTTCGACAGCGATAAGGCGGCTCACCGGTACCTGACCGGTGAGCCGCCCGTAAGAATGCGATCAGGCCGGACCGGAATTGAGTTCGACGAGGGACGAGGGCCCGTTCTGCGGGTCCGCACCTTCGCCGACCGAAGTCCAGCTGTTCTTTTCGATGTCGACGACCTTCGGGACGCCCTTCACGAGCATCGTCGCTTTGAGGGCGTGGTCGTCGGCCTTGATGAGGTAGACCTTGGCGAGGTCGAGGCTCAGGTAGCCCTTGTTCGCCGTGACGTGGAAGCAGAACGTGGCGTCGTTGGTGCGGCTCCACACTTCGATCCGGTTCCCGCTGGTGGCGCAGTCGGCGAACAGGATGTGCCCGTCGCCCTTGAGCAGGCGGATCCCGTGCTCGGCAAAGATCTGGTCGGCGCCCGGGTAGTCGTAGTCCTCGACGATGGGCGGCGGTGCGTCGTCGGCGGCCGCGGTGGCCACGGCGGGGCCGGCGACGAGCGCGGCGGCGGTCAGAACGACTGCGCCGAATGCGCGATTGACAGATTTCACGTATGTCCTCCCCTGAATTCAGGTTCGGATGTTACTTGGCCGCCCGATAGTCAAAATGTGACATGCGTCACCGGCTCGCGCCGTAAAAAATTGTCTATCTTTCGCGATGATCCTCGAGGGGCGGAAACTGCTTCGCGAAAGATAAAGGGGGGAACTCTGGTGGATCGCTCACGAACAGCGGGAAGAACGGCGATCGGCGGTGTGCTGCTGGTGACCGGGCTGCTCGCCGCCGTTCCGGCGTCGGCGGTGTCGCACAGCTCGGTCGCCGCCGACGGGTCTTACGGCTTCACCGCCAAGCTCACGATGGACGGGCGGGCCTGCAGCGGCGTGCTCGTCGCGCCGGACTGGGTCGCCACGGCCGCCAGTTGCTTCCCGGAAAACCCGCAGGGCGGGGCTCCGGCGAAGGCGACCACGGCCGTCGTCGGGCGGACCGACCTCACCGGGTCCGCCGGCCACGCCGTCGGGGTTACCGGCCTGGTGCTCGCCGCCGGGCGCGACCTCGCACTGGCGCGGCTCGCCGCTCCGGTCACCGACGTTACCCCGATTTCGCTGTCGGCCAACGCGCCCGCGGCGGGCGAGAAGCTGCGGGTCGCCGGGTTCGGGCGCACCGACACCGAGTGGGTGCCCGACAAGCTGCACAGCGCGGTCTTCACCGCCGGGGCGAACACCGCCACCACGGCGAGCCTCACCGGGGACGCCGGAGCGGACACCTGCCGCGGTGACGCCGGGGGCCCGGCGTTCCGCGAAGTCTCCGGCCGCGCCGAGCTGGTCGGTGTCAGCAGCGCTTCCTGGCAGCACGGCTGCTTCGGCGAGACCGAGACCAGGCAGGGGAGCACTGCGGCCCGGACCGACGACGTCGTCGCCTGGATCCGGCAGACGGTGGTCACCCCGTCGGCGAAGGGCATCGGGCACACGATCGTCGTGAGCTGGCCCGGGTTGCCGGCGGCCGACAACGCCAGCTACACCGTCTACGGTTCGGCGACCGCGGACGTCCCGGTCGACGCGGCCCACCTGCTCGCCACCACGTCGTCGCTTTCGTACACCCAGGCGCGGTTGCCCGCGAAGCAGACGCGGTACTACCGGGTCGTCGCCACCCCGGCGTCCGGCCCGGCCAGCGCGCCGACGGCGGTCGTCTCGGCCACGACGCCGCTGTCCAAGGGCACCGACTTCACCGGTGACGGCCTCGAAGACGTCGGCGCGGTGTACGACTTCAAGAACGCCCGGACCGGTCTCTACGTCTGGCCTTCGCTCGGCCCGGGGTCGGTCGAATCCCCGGTCCTCGGCGCTCCCGCGCTCAAGTGGGACAGCGGGAACGGCGCGGTGAACGCCAACCAGGCGCGCTGGCTGACCGGTGACTTCAACGGCGACGGCCGCAGCGACTTCGCGATGGTCTACGACTACCTCAACAACAGTTCGACCATCTGGCTCTGGTACGCCAACGCCGCCGGCGGGTTCGACGCGCAGGGCGTCAAGTGGGACAGCGCGAACTTCTCGCCGAGCAAGGCGCGCTTCGTGGCCGGTGACTTCGACGGTGACGGCCGTACCGACATCGGCGCCGCCTACGACAACGGGAACGCGAGCATGTCGTTCCTGACCTGGCACGCCACGGCGACCGGGATCGACGCCCCGGTGACCCAGTGGACCACGGCCGCCGGAGTCTGGGGCCTCGCCCAGTCGACGTGGGTCGCGGGCGACTTCACCGGCGACGGTCGCGCCGACCTCGCGTCCTTCTACGACTACCGCAACAACACGACGAACCTGTTCCTCTGGACCGCGAACGCGGCCGGCAAGTTCGACGACAAGGGCGTGAAGTGGAACGGCTCGAGCTTCACCACGGCCAAGGCGCGCTTCGTCACGGGCGACTTCGACGGTGACGGCCGCATCGACATCGGCGCCGCCTACGACAACGGCAACGCCGACACCTCGTTCTCGACGTGGCGTGCGACGGGCGACGGCTTCGACGCCCCGGTCACCAAGTGGGACAGCGGTGCGGGGACCTGGTCGTGGGCCAAGTCGCAGTGGACCGCGCCGGACATCGACGGTGACGGCCGGGCGGACGTGATCGCCAGCTACGACTACGGGAACTCGAACACCAGCCTGTTCTACTGGCACACGGCCCAGAACGGCGCCCTTGAGGACCGCGGCGGCAAGTGGAACAGCGGCGGCACGTTCAGCGCGGCCCAGGCGGTGTTCCTCTGATCGGCGTCATCGGTCGAAGCGACGCAGGTCGTAGAGGTCCATCAGCCTGATCACCTTGTTCGCGTACTCCGGGTCGGTGGCGTACTTGCGCGCCACCGCCCGGATGAACGCGTCCGGATCGGACCGCGACGGTAGCGCCGCCGCGTAGTTCGTGGAAGTCGTCAGCAAGCGCCCGTAATCACGGAACGAGTCGTCGACGGACGCGTACGAGCGGAAATACGCGTCCACCGGGTGGCACGGCGACGGAACGCATTCCGACGTCTGGTAGCGCGCGCACCGCAACGCGATCGGGCCCGGGCTCGTCGGCCGGACGCACTTGAAGCCGAAGTAGTTCAGCTCGGCCGTCGACAGTTTGCTGCGGCCCCAGTTCGACTCCAGGATCGACTGCGCCACCGTGACCGACGCCGGGATGTCGTACGCGGCGCGGATCCGCAGGGCGATCGGACCCGCCGCGTCGACGTACGCCTGCTGGTAGCCCGCGTTCAGCGCGTCCGCGCGCACCGAGCCCTGGTCGATCGGCGGGACGAGCAGCAGGACCGCCGCGAGGACGAAGTGGATCATGGCGGCCAAGCTGCCCGATCCCCGCGGCCGCGGCGACCCGCGTCACCCCATCGAGGGCGTCAGCAGTAGCCGAGCTGCGCCAGCGAGTTCACGATGATCTCGGACGGGTGGTACTTGTCCATCCAGGACTCACCGCGGCGGTTCTGGTACGTGTCGAGGAAGTTCTGCAGCTTGTCGCCGCGCATTTCGGTGAGCACGACGGTCTCGCCGAGGTGCTGCGGCGTCTCGGTGCGCTCGCGGTGCACCGCGCACGGCAGGCCGAGGTAGTAGCACTCCGCCGAGAGACCACCCGAGTCGGTGACGACGTACTCGGCGCGCGCGACCAGCGGCAGGAACTTCAGGTACCGCATCTTCGGCTGCGCGATGAACTGGTCGTCGAACAGGTTGTCCAGGCCCAGCGAGCGGATCTTCTCGCGCTCGGGCGCGCCGGCCATGTAGAGGATCGGCATCTTGCGGCTCTGCTCGCGCAGGATCTCCAGCACCTCGCGGTACTTGTCCGCGCGCGAGACCAGCTCGAAGCGGTGCAGCGTGGCCAGGCCGAACTTCTCCGGCAGGTTCGGCACGTCCAGCGGCTGGTTGATGGCCAGCCGCATCGCGTCGATCGCGGTGTTCGCCTCGGTGTCGACGACGACGCCGCGGGCGTGGCGAAGGTTGTTCACCTCGCGGATGCTCGGCGCGAAGTGCATGTCGACGATCTTCGCCGCGATCTTGCGGTTCAGCTCCTCGGGCAGCGGCGACAGGATGCTGCCCGACCGCGCGCCCGCCTCGACGTGGCCCACCCGGGACTTCAGGATCCGCTTCCCGATCAGCGCGCCGTACGGCGTGGTGAACGTGTCGCCGTGCACCAGCACCAGCGGCGGGCGGCCGTCCTCGTTGAGGGCGGCGCGCAGCTCGTGACGGCGGCTCCAGGCGGTGCGCATGACCTGCGCGGCCCAGCCCGGCACCTGCGACGGCGACTCCAGGTTGTGCGCCTTCTCCTCCGGCACCAGCCAGACGTCGGGCGCCGGCATGTCCAGGTCGGCCAGTACGTCGGCCACCTCGTCGACGTGCTGCGCGGTGAACCAGATCTTCGGCCGCATCCCGCGCTCGCGGATCCCGTGGTAGACGGGCGCGATCTTGATCAGTTCCGCGGTGGTGCCGAGAATGAAGGAAATCACCGTGAAGGCCCATTTCTGGTCGGGTGCGGTGGCGCAAGGATACTGGCCGACCCGCCGCCGGGACCGCCGGGTAGCCTCGGCCCGGTGAGTGCGAACCCGCTCCTCCCCTCGCTCAGCGTCGTGATCCCGGTCTACAACGAGCAGGACTGGATCGAACGCAGTGTCGGCGCGCTGCTCGCGTCGGCCGAGGCGGCGAACTGGCCGATCGAGGTCGTCGTCGTGGACGACGGCAGCACCGACGCCACGCCGTCACGGCTCGACGAGCTGCGCGAACGCCACGGCATCACCGTGCTCAGCCAGGCCAACGGCGGCCGGTTCGAAGCCCGGAGCGCGGGCATCGCGAAGTCGTCCGGCGAGTGGATCGCGCTGCTCGACAGCCGCGTCATCCTCGACGAGCCGACCCTGACGTTCCTGCGCGACCAGCTCGTGGACCACCCCGAGCGGGCGGTCTGGAACGGGCACATCAAAGTCGCTTCCGAGCACAACCCGTACGCCGGTTTCATGGCCGGCCTGGTCAAGGTCCCGTGGCGCAAGTACTGCGCGAATCCGCGGCTGATGTCCTACGGCATCGAGGAATTCGACGTCTACCCGAAGGGGACGACGTTTTTCTGCGCCCCGCGCGCGCTCCTCGAAGGCTCGGTCACGGCGTTCGCGTCGCTGTTCGACGACATCCGCTTCGCCAGTGACGACACCCGCATGCTGCGCTGGATCGCCGAGCGCGAGCAGATCTGGCTGGCCCCCGAGCTGTCCGCGACCTACAACGGGCGCGACTCCTTCAAGAAGTTTTCGCAGCAGGCCTACTTCCGTGGCACGACCTACGTGGACTCCTACATCGGCTCGCCCGGCCCGGCCCGCAACGCGCTGTTCGGCGCGCTCGCCGTCGGCGTCCTGGGGTTGTTCTTCGCCGCGAAGAAGCCGAAGACGACCCTGGCGGCCGGGGTGCTCGGCGCCGTCGCGGCCGGCGAGGTCGTGAAGAAGTGCGGCGCGACCGGGCCGGAGGCCCGCGCGGTCACCAAGCTGCTGCCGGTGTTCGCCGGCGGCTTCGGCGCCGGTGTCGTGCGCGGCCTCGCGATGGCCGTGCGGACCCGCCTCCGGCGCCGATGAGCACCGAGGTGGAGACGCCGGCCGCGGCCCGCAGCGGCCGCACGACCGCGGGCAGCCTCGGCGGCTCGCTGATCGTGTCGATCGGCCTCGGCTACGTCCTCACCGTCGCCTGCCAGCGGCTGCTGCCGCCGCACGAGTACGTGGTCTTCCTCACCTACTGGGGCCTGGTGATGGGTCTCGGCAGCACGCTTTCGCCGCTGGAACAGGAACTCTCCCGGCAGTCCGCGGTGGCCGCGCTCGCCGGCGGCAAGGCCGGCCGTCCGGCGCTGCGCGCGGTGGCGGTCGGCGTGGTCGTCGCGGCCGCGTTCTCGCTCTGCCTGCTGATCCCGCCGGTCAACGAGCGGCTCTTCGACGGCGACTGGTCGCTGGCACTGGTGGTGTTGGCCGGCGGGGTCGCCTTCGCCTGCCAGTTCGGCGCCCGCGGGCTGCTGATCGGCCAGCACAAGGTCAAGGCGTTCTCGCTGCTCGTGGTCGCCGAACCGACGGTGCGGGCGCTCATCCTGGGCGTGCTGTTCGTCTCGGTGGCCTACAACATCACTTCGCTGGCGATCGCCGTCGCCGCAGGCTCGTTCGCGTGGCTGCTGTTCGCCAAGCCGGTCCGGCAGCTGCTCGACCCGCACGTCGAGGGCGACGGCTGGGGCGTCACGAACCGCCGGATGGGCATGCTGCTGGTCGGCGCGGCCCTGACGGCGGCGGTCATCACCGGTTACCCGGCGCTGGTCGGCCTGCTGGCGCCCGGCGGCGACCGCGACCAGGTCGGCGCCCTGTTCGCCGCGCTGGTCATCGCCCGGCTGCCGCTGACGCTGATCGGGCCGGTGCAGTCGCTGGCCGTCCCGTTCGTCGTGCGGCTCTCGGTCACCGAAGAGGGCCGGCACCGGTTGCGCCGCGTCCTGGCGCTCGGCACGGTCGCCGCGCTGGTCCTCGCCGCGCTCGGCGCCCTGGTCGGGATGTGGCTGGGGCCGTGGGCGGTCCGGTTCGTCAGCGGCCCGCGCTACGACCAGGTCCAGGGCTGGTGGGTAGCGGGGCTGGTGTGGTCGTCGGTGCTGCTGGTGCCGATGCAGCTGCTCACGGCCGTGCTCGTGGCCCGGACCCAGGCCAAGCTCGTGCTGGTCACCTGGGCCGTGGTCACCGGCACGGCGTCCCTGCTGCTGGTGCTCCTGCCCGGCGACACCGTGTTCCGCGCGGTTGTCGCGCTGGCGGCGGCCCCGACGCTGGGCCTGGCCGTCGTGCTCGCCTTCGTCCTGCGCCGCGCCCCCGAATCGGCGGCCGTGACAACCTCGGACACCGGTGAAACGTCTTCATAGCCGCCCAGTAAGGTGCGCTTCGGGCTCGCCGGTGGGGACGGGAAACGGCGCGCGATGCCGTTGAGGTTTGGACAGCGAATTCGATGAACGTTCTACTCGTTTTGCTCGCGTTCTGGCTGCCGGGTCTGGTGTTCGGCGCGGCGATCCAGCTCCGGGGATGGACGCTGGCCGCCGCCGCGCCGATGCTGACGTTCGGCCTGGTCGCGCTCGGCATCCCGATCCTCGGCCGGTTCGGCATCCGCTGGACGATGCTCAACGTCGCGCTGTGGACGTTGGCGCTCTCCGCGGTCGGTTTCGGGCTGGCCTTCGCCGTGACCCGGTGGACGCGCCGCCGCCACCCCGACTGGGAAGAGCCGGAGCGGCCCGCGCGCAGCGTCCGCGACCACGTGCTGATCGGCCTCGGCGTCGCCGCCGGCATGGGCATCGGCACCGTGACGGTCCTGCGCGGCTTCCGGAACATCGACAACGTCCAGCAGGGCTGGGACGCGCCGTTCCACGCCAACCTGGTGCGCTGGATCGCCGAGCACGGCGACGCGCGCCCGTCGACCGTCGGCACGATCGCGAACCTGCCGAACGAGACGCACTACTTCTACCCGGACACCTACCACGCGCTGCTCGCCCTGGTCTTCGGCAAGGGCGGCCTGACGATCATGCCGACGCTGAACCTCGCGGCGCTCGCGGTGGTCCTCACCGTGCCGCTCGGCGTCGCCGCGATGTGCCACGCCTGGCGGATGCCGGCGATCGGGGTGGCCGCGGCCGCCACGGTGTCGGCGTGCTTCACGGTGTTCCCGTACGACTCGCTGTGGCGCGGCCCGCTGTGGCCGTTCGTCGCCGGCGTCGCGCTGATCCCGGCCATGCTCGCGGTGGCGCGCCACCTGCTCGAGCCGCGGTCGATCGCCGGGCCGGCCGCCATCGGCGTCGGCACCGCGGGGCTGGCCGGGCTGCACACGAGCGTCGTGTTCGTCGTCATCGTGTACTTCCTGCTGATCCTGCTCGCGGTGGTGTTCCGCTTCGAGAAGATCACCTGGCGGCGGTCGCTGCCGTCGCTGGTCGCGAGCGTCGTGCTGGCGGCCGCGTTCGGCATCCCGGTCGTGCTGCCGTCGCTGTACAACGCGGGTGGCGTGACCAGCGCCTTCTGGGCGTCCGAGGCCACCGTGTCCGGCGCGTTCGGCGAGACGATCACGTTCTCGCCGATGGCCGCGTTCCCGCAGTGGTGGATCGGCATCCCGGCCATCATCGGCGTGGTCCTGCTGGTGAAGCACCGCCGGATGCTGTGGATGGTCGGCGCGTACGTCGTGCTGGGCGCGTTGTTCGCCGCGACGGTGTCGATGGAGAGCGACCTGATCCACACGCTGAGCAGCCCGTTCTACAACGACAACTGGCGCGTCGCGGCCCTCGTGCCGCTGGCCGGCTGCGTGGCGTTCGGCGAGTTCGCGAACACCGCGTCGGGCTGGTTCGCCGAGAAGGTCGCCCCCCGGCTGCCGAACCTCAAGCCGGCGACGCTCACCCTGGTCGGTGTCGTCGTGGTGGCCCTGGTGGTCGGCGGGCTCAGCCGGGGCGGCTACATCGGCCGCAACGCCGCCCGCCTGCAGCTCAACTACAGCGGCGGCCCGACGGTCAGCAAGGACGAGGAGACCGCGTTCGCCTGGCTCGCGCAGCACACCGCGCCGGGCGAGCGGGTGCTCAACGACAAGGCCGACGGCTCGGTCTGGATGTACGCCCTGGCCGGCGTGATGCCGACGCAGTGGAACTTCTACGGCGCCGAGCTGAACACGGACGCGGGTTACCTGAGCGTCTACGCCAACGAGGTCGAGAAGTACCCGGAAGTGCGCCGGCTGCTCACCAACCTGAAGGTGCGCTACGCCTTCGTCGGGGAGGGGAAGGTCACCAAGACGACCCCCAACGACGTCGGCCTCCTGAACCTGGACAAGAGCCCCGGGTTCAAGCTCGTCTACCACAACGCCGGTGCTTCGATCTACGAGATCGAGGGCCAGCAGGGGGTCGTCACGTCCGGGGCCGCTCCTGGGTCTCCGGCCGGTAACGGGCAGTGAAAGGCTAAAGTGATCGCGTGTCTCTGACCTCCGTGACCAGCCGCCGGGTGCTGATCGTGATGCCCGCGCTGAACGAGCAGGCGAGCGTCGCTTCGGTCATCGAGCAGGTGAAGAAGGCGCTCCCGGGCGGTGACCTGCTGGTCGTCGACGACGGTTCGGTCGACGACACCGCCCGCTTGGCTCGCGCGGCCGGCGCCGAAGTGGCCCGGCTCGCCGTGAACCTCGGGGTCGGCGGGGCCATGCGCACCGGCTTCCGCTACGCCGCCGCCCGCGGTTACGACGTCGTCGTGCAGGTGGACGCGGACGGCCAGCACGACCCCGACGAGCTCGAGGCCCTCCTGCGCGGCCTGGACGACGCGGACATCGTGATCGGCTCGCGGTTCGCCGGCAAGGGCTCGTACAAGGCCAGTGGCCCGCGCAAGTACGCCATGGTCGCGCTGTCGCTGGTGTTCTCGCGGCTGGGCAAGACCAAGCTCACCGACGTCACGTCGGGGTTCAAGGCGATGGGCCCGCGCGCGATCCGGCTGTTCGCCGGCTACTACCCGGCCGAGTACCTCGGCGACACGGTGGAGTCGCTGGTCATGGCCATCCGAGCCAAGCTGGTCATCAAGGAGATCCCGGTCGTCATGCGTGAGCGCGCGGGCGGCACCCCCAGTCATTCGCCCGTCAAGTCCGCCGTCTACCTGGGCCGGGCCGGGCTCGCGCTGCTGCTGGCGCTGGTGCGCCGCCGCCCCGCGGTCGACTCGTCCGACTCGGCATAAGGAGCTCGCGAAGATGGCCGGTTGGCGCATCCTCAGCATCGTCATCGCCTGCTTGGTGCTGTTCGTCGTCATCGAGATGATGCGACGCCGCAAGCTCCGTGAGAAGTACGCGGGTGTGTGGCTGGTCGTCGCCGTCGGCGTGGTGGTGCTGGCCGTGATCCCGTCGGCCGCGCAGTTCCTGGCCAATCTGACCGGCGTGGAGACGCCGTCGAACTTCGTCTTCCTCCTCGCCGGTGTCGTGCTGGCGCTCGTGTCGCTGCACCTGTCCACCGAGGTCGGTCACCTCGAGGAGGAAGTGCGCACCTCGGTCGAGGAGACCGCGTTGCTGCGCTGCGAGCTGGAAGACGCCAAGCGCGAGCTGGCGCGCCGGATCGCCGACCTGGAAGCGAAGACGGCGGCCCCGGACGACGTCAAAGGGCTGCCCGAGGTCCAGCGCGTCAGCAAGTGACGCGCTGATCGAGGCCCTGCTCGCCGCGCCCGCGCGGCTCGGCGGGGTCCGGCTGCTGGCCGTCGACGGCCCGTCGGGTGCCGGGAAGTCCACCCTGGCCGCGGAAGTCGTCGCCGGACTGCGTTCTCGCGGCTGTCGCACGGCCCTCGTGAGCACCGACGCCTTCGCGACGTGGGACGACCCCGTCGGGTGGTGGCCGCGGCTCGTCGAAGGCGTCCTGAAGCCGCTCGCGGCCGGTGTCGACGGCGCCTACCGGCGGATGGACTGGTCCACCGGGGTCCCGCGGCCGGGGGAACTCGTCCGAGTGACAGTCCCGGACGTCCTGGTGCTGGAAGGGGTTTCGAGCGGCCGGGCTTCGGTCCGGCCCCTGCTTTCCCACCTGTGCTGGATCTCCGGCGGTACGGAGGCCGAGCGGCTGGCCCGGTCGGTGGCCCGCGACGGCGAGGCCTCGAGGGCGGAACTGGGCCGCTGGCAACGGTTCGAGCGCGGCTGGTTCACCGTCGACGGCACCCCCGTGGCCGCCGGGACCCGACTTTCGTAGGGAACGGATCGGTCACTCAGCGTGACCAAGGCGGTCCGGATCGATCAAGCGACCCGGAACCAGTCACCACGGGTGGTCTAACGGGGGTACCGCCATCTGAGTCATGGATCCGGCACCCGGCGCATCCAGAGCCCGCAAACGGTCACATTCTGTCGTGATTTACGGACACATTGCGGTCAAATCGTCGCCCACGTAGCGCGATCGTAACCTCACGTGCTTAAGTGCGAGCCGAGTTCCCGCTAGTGTCGGCGAGCACACCGATCGTCCGGCGTGTTCCTGACCGACCGGACGGTGACTTAAAACCCGAACATCTCCCAAGGGGTGCCAGATGCAGCAATTGCGGCTGACCCGAACACGCCGCGTGGCCCTGATCGGGCTCGCCGGCGCGCTCGCGGTTTCGCTGTCCGCTTGTGCGGATTCGAAGCGTGACGAGGGCGCTGGAGGTGGGACCGGGGGCACCATGATCTTCGGTGCCGCCGGAAACCCGAAGATGTTCGACCCGGCGTTCAACGACGAAGGCGAGACCTTCCGGATCACGCGTCAGATCTACGACACGCTGATCCAGAACAAGCCGGGCACCGCCGACCTCGAACCGTCTCTCGCCGAGAAGTGGGAGTCGAGCAACGAGGGCAAGACCTGGACGTTCAGCCTGAAGTCGGGCGTCAAGTTCTCCGACGGCACCCCGATGGACGCCACGGCGGTCTGCGCGAACTTCGACCGCTGGTACAACATGAAGGGCGCCGCCGCCCAGAGCCAGATGATCTACTACGGCGACGTCTTCGAGGGCTTCGCCAAGAACGAGGGCGACGCGACCGGAGAGCCGGTCTACAAGAGCTGCGAGGCGAAAGACCCGGCGACCGCGGTCCTGAACCTGAACAAGGCCAAGGGCGCGTTCCCGTCGGCGTTCACGCTGCCGTCGTTCGCCATCCAGAGCCCGACCGCGCTCAAGGCGCACAACGCCGACACGGTCACCCAGAGTGGCGACTCGTTCACCTACAGCGAGTACGCGAACAAGTTCCCGGTCGGCACCGGCCCGTTCAAGTTCGAGAGCTGGGACCAGGCCAAGGGTGAGATCACGCTGGTCAAGAACGACAGCAGCCCCACGCCGCCGAAGCTCGACAAGCTGATCTTCAAGGTGATCCCGGACGAGAACGCCCGCAAGCAGGCGCTCAAGGCCGGCGACATCAACGGCTACGACTACCCGAACCCGGCGGACTACGGCCTGCTGCGCAACGACGGTGAGCAGGTTCTCATCCGCCCGTCGTTCAACGTGCTGTACCTGGGCATCAACCAGGCCAACAACCCGAAGCTCAAGGACGTGCGCGTCCGGCAGGCGCTGGCGTACGGCGTCAACCGCGAGCAGTTCGTGAAGTCGAAGCTGGCCGAGGGTTCCGAGGTCGCGACCGAGTTCGTCCCGAAGGTCATCTCGGGCTACACCGACGACGTCACCAAGTACCCGTACGACCCGGAGAAGGCCAAGCAGCTGCTGCAGGCGGCCGGGGCGACGGACCTGACGCTGAAGTTCTACTACCCGACCGAGGTCACCCGGCCGTACATGCCGAACCCGGCGGACACGTTCACGGCGATCTCCGAGGACCTGAAGAACATCGGCATCAAGATCGAGACCCACGCCGAGCCGTGGAACGGTGGTTACAAGGACGACGTCCAGAAGGCCGGCAAGCAGGATCTCCACCTGCTCGGCTGGACCGGTGACTACAACGACGCCGGCAACTTCGTCGGCACGTTCTTCGGCCGCGAGAAGAAGGAGTTCGGGTTCAACAACCCGCAGCTCTTCTCGGCCCTGAGCGCGGCGGACGCTTCGCCCGCCGGTGACGCCCACGCCAAGGCGTACCAGGAAGTCAACAAGCAGATCATGGACTTCCTGCCGGCGATCCCGATCGCGTACCCGACCCCGGCCATCGTGGTCGGCCCGAAGGTCAAGGGCCTGGTGGCGAGCCCGCTCACCGACGAGCGCTTCAACACCGTGACCGTCAGCTGATCTGATTTCGGCCAAGCAAGGGGTGGGCGCTACCGCGCCCACCCCTTGCGCCTAATCCCGGGCTGGCTACGAAGGACTGCACGTGTTCCGTTTTCTCGTGCGTCGGTTGCTACAAGCGATTCCGACGCTCTTCATCCTGTCCATCCTGATCTTCGCCTGGCTCCGGTCCCTGCCCGGTGGCCCCGCCGCCGCCCTGCTGGGCGACAAGGCGACGCCGGAGAAGATCGCCAACCTCAACCACGTACTCGGGCTCGATCAGCCGATCTTCCTGCAGTACTTCGGGTTCCTCGGCCGGGCGTTCACCGGCGACTTCGGCAACTCGCTGGTGTCGACCCAGCCCGTCATGGGCGAGATCGTCACCTTCCTGCCGGCGACCATCGAGCTCGGTCTCTCCGCGATGATCATCGCGGTCGTCATCGGCATCCCGGCCGGTTACCTGTCCGCGCGGTTCCGCGGCGGCCCGGTCGACAACGTGATCATCGTGCTGAGCCTCATCGGCGTCGCGGTGCCGGTGTTCTTCCTCGGCTACATGATGCAGGACCTGCTGGCCTCTCCGCTGGGCCTGCCGTCGCAGGGCCGCCAGGCCGCGGGTCTCGACGCCACGGCCATCACGAACTTCGCCATTCTCGACGGCATCATGACGGGTGAGTGGGACGCCGTCTGGGACGCGATCAAGCACCTGATCCTCCCGGCGTTCGCGCTCGCCACCATCCCGCTCGCGGTGATCACCCGGATCACCCGCGCTTCGGTGCTGGACGTCCTGAACGAGGACTTCATCCGCACGGCCAACTCCAAGGGCCTGACCCAGTCGGTGGTGCGCCGCCGGCACGTCCTGCGCAACGGCCTGCTGCCGGTGGTCACCACCATCGGCCTGCAGACCGGTGCCCTGCTCGGCGGCGCGGTGCTGACCGAGCGGGTGTTCAACTTCCGCGGCCTGGGCTTCCTGCTGGCCGAGGGGATCGAACGGCGTGACTACCCCCGGCTGCAGGCACTCCTGCTGTTCGGCGCGGTGGTGTACGTGCTGGTGAACATGCTGGTCGACGTCTCGTACGGGATCATCGACCCGAGGGTGCGTGTGCGATGAACACTCTGCTGAACAAGAAGAAGGAACCGATCGACAAGCTCGCCGCGGCGAGCGGGCGCAGCCTCGGCGGGGAAGCCCTCCGCCGGATGCTGCGCAGCCCGGTCGCGATCACCGGTGGCGCCATCACCGGCCTGTTCCTGCTCCTGGCCATCTTCGCGCCGCTGCTGGCCCCCAAGGACCCGCTCGACCGCGCGTTGCAGGACCAGGTCCAGCTGGGCCGGGGCATCATCCCCGGTTCGATGCCGGGCTACCCCCTCGGGGTGGACGACTTCGGCCGTGACTTCCTGTCCCGGCTCATCGTCGGCGCCCAGCAGACGCTGCTCGTCGGCGTGCTGGCCACGGTGATCGGCGTCCTCATCGGCGTGATCATCGGCGGGGTCGCGGGCGCGTTCGGCGGCTGGGTCGACACCGTCCTCATGCGACTCGTCGACGTCATGCTGTCGTTCCCCTCGCTGCTGCTGGCCATCTCGATCGCGGCGCTGTTCGCGAAGCCGAGCCAGTGGACGGTCATCCTGGCCGTGTCGATGGTCGGCGTGCCGATCTTCGCCCGGCTGCTGCGCGGCTCGATGCTGGTGCAGCGCGACGCCGACCACGTGCTGGCGGCGACGTCGCTGGGCGTGAAACGCGGGGCGATCGTGTTCCGGCACATGCTGCCGAACTCGCTCGGCCCGGTCATCGTGCAGGCGACGCTGACCCTGGCGACGTCCATCCTGGAGGCCGCGGCGCTGTCGTTCCTCGGTCTGGGCGACCCGGACCCGTCTCGCGCGGAGTGGGGGCTGATGCTGGGCAAGGCCTCGCGCCAGTTCCTCGACATCCGCCCGGAGCTCGCGTACTACCCGGCGATCGCGATCATCATCGTGGCGCTCGGGTTCACGCTGCTCGGCGAGTCCCTCCGTGAAGCCCTCGACCCGAAGAACAGGCGGTGAGAACCCATGGCACTCCTTGAAGTCCGTGACCTGACGGTCGACTTCGTCCGCCGTGGCGAGCGCTCGTTCACCGCGGTGGACGGGGTCAGTTTCGACGTCGAACCGGGCCAGACCGTCGGCCTGGTCGGCGAGTCCGGCTGCGGCAAGTCCGTGACGTCGCTGGCGATCATGCGGCTGCTGGCCCGGCGCGGCAACAAGGTCAGCGGTTCGGTGCGCTTCGAAGGCACCGACCTGCTGACGCTGTCCGACCGCGAGATGCGCGACCGCCGCGGCCGCGACCTCGGCATGGTGTTCCAGGACCCGCTGTCCTCGCTGAACCCGGTCATCCCGATCGGGCTGCAGATCACCGAGGTGCTGGAGCGCCACCGCGGGATGTCCCGCAAGGCGGCGACCGTCGAAGCGACGGACCTGCTGGACAAGGTCGGCATCCCGGACCCGGCCCGGCGGCTTTCCGAGTACCCGCACCAGCTTTCCGGCGGGATGCGGCAGCGCGCGCTGATCGCGATCGCGCTGGCGTGCCGGCCGCGGCTGCTCATCGCCGACGAGCCGACCACCGCGCTGGACGTCACCATCCAGGCGCAGATCCTGGCACTGCTGCGGGAACTGGTGCAGGACACCGGAACCGCGCTGATCATGATCACGCACGACCTCGGCGTCGTCGCCGGGCTGTGCGACGAGGTCAACGTGCTCTACGGCGGCAAGATCGTCGAGCGGGCGGAGCGGCACCAGCTGTTCGGCGCGCCGCGGCACCCGTACACGCACGGCCTGCTGGCCTCGATCCCGCGGCTCGACGCGGGGCGCGGCGAGAAGCTGGTCCCCATCCGGGGTTCGGTGGCCGACAACATCCCGTGGGACGGCGGTTGCGCGTTCGCGCCCCGCTGCCCCAACGCGCTGCCGGTCTGCCGCGAGGTCTCGCCGCAGCTGGTGCCCGACCACGGCGGGCTGCTGCGCTGTCACAACCCCGTGCGGCCGACGGTCGTGGCGGGAGGAGGGGCCCGATGAACCAGCCTGCTGGTGACGTGCTGCTCGAGGTCACCGACCTCAAGGTGCACTTCCCGATCAAGAGCGGCGTCGTGTTCGACCGGACGGTCGGGCACGTGTTCGCGGTCGACGGCGTCGACCTGGCCATCCGCCGCGGGGAGACCTACGGCCTGGTGGGCGAGTCCGGCTGCGGCAAGTCCACGCTCGGCCGGGCGATCCTGCGGCTCAACGAGCCGACGTCGGGTTCGGTGAAGTTCGACGGCACCGACGTCGCGAAGCTCAAGGGAGAAGAGCTGCGGAAGGCCCGGCGCCGGATGCAGATGATCTTCCAGGACCCGATGTCCAGTTTGGACCCGCGGCAGTCGGTCGAGTCGATCCTGGTCGAGGGCATGCACGCGCACGGCCTCGACCAGGACAAAGAATCGACACAGCGCCGCCTCCGTTCGCTGCTGGCCGCGGTCGGCCTCCCGGAGACGTCGCTGCGGAAGTACCCGCACGAGTTCTCGGGCGGGCAGCGCCAGCGCATCGGCATCGCGCGGGCGCTGGCGGTGGAGCCGGACCTGATCGTCGCGGACGAGCCGGTGTCGGCGCTCGACGTCTCGGTGCAGGCCCAGGTGGTCAACCTGCTGGAGGACCTGCAGGACCAGCTCGGCCTGACGTACGTGGTGATCGCGCACGACCTCGCGGTGGTGCGCCACATCTCCGACCGCATCGGCGTGATGTACCTCGGTGCGCTGGTCGAGGAGACGGACGCTGACTCGCTCTACCGCGACCCGCTGCACCCGTACACGCGGGCGCTGCTCTCGGCGATCCCGGTCCCGGACCCGCAGGTGGAGGACACGCGTGAGCAGATCCTGCTCGCGGGCGACCTCCCGTCACCGGCGAACCCGCCGTCGGGCTGCCGCTTCCACACGCGCTGCCCGTGGAAGCAGGCGAGCCTGTGCGACACGGACCGCCCGCAGCTGCGGGAAATCGGCGCCGGCCACCGGGTGGCGTGCCACTACGCGGAGGACATCCGCGACGGGCGCATCCAGCCGCACGAGGTGAAGGCGGAACTGGTGGAACTGAGCGGGGCCCTGAACCCCGACCTGGGTCCGCCGGACGTCGGCACCTCCGCCGAGATCCTTTGATCCAAGGATGAAAGGCCCCTCCGGGTACGTCCCGGAGGGGCCTTTCCCGTATCATCCTTCGCTGGTGAAATACGTGGTCCTGATCTACGGCAACCCTGCGTCGCGCGCCGCGTGGGAAGGGATGAGCGACGAGCAGCGGGCGGCCGGCCTCGCCTGCTACCGGCAGCTGAACGACGACCTCGACGCGTCCGGCGAGCGGATCGTCTCCGAGCGGCTCGCCTTCCCGGAGTCGACGAAGCAGGTCAGCGTCGGCGACACCGGCCCGATGACGACCGACGGGCCCTTCGCCGAGGCGAAGGAGTTCCTCGCCGGCTTCTACCTGCTCGACTGCGCGAGCTTCGAGCGCGCGGTGGAGATCGCCGGGCGGATCCCGGAGGCATCGTTCGGTGTGGTGGAGGTGCGGCCGGTGATGGGCCTGTCGTGACCGGCGACCTCCTCCGTGAGCTGGCGCCGCAGGTCCTCACCGCGCTGGTCCGGCGCTACGGCGACTTCGACGCCTGCGAGGACGCCGTTCAGGAGGCGCTGCTGGCGGCGTCGTTGCTATGGCCGGTCGAAGGTGTGCCTGAGCACCCGAAGGGGTGGCTGATCACCACGGCGTCCCGGCGCCGGATCGAGCAGTGGCGCAGCGAGACGGCCCGCCAACGCCGTGAGGAGGCGGTGGCGTCGGCCCCGCCACCGGAGCCGGCCTCGGGCGTCGACGACACGCTGACGTTGCTGCTGCTCTGCTGCCACCCGTCGCTGACCCGGCCGTCCCAGGTGGCGCTGACGCTGCGTGCGGTCGGCGGCCTGACGACGGCGGAGATCGCCCGCGCGTTCCTCGTCCCGGAAGCGACGATCGGCCAGCGCATCAGCCGTGCGAAGCGCGCCCTTCGAGGTGAGCGGTTCCTTCCGTCCCAGGACCCGGACCGCCTGGCCGCGGTCCTGCAGGTGCTGTACCTGATCTTCACCGAGGGCCACACGGCGAGTTCGGGCGACGAGCTGAACCGCGTCGAGCTGACCACGGAAGCGATCCGCCTGGTCCGCCAGCTGCCACCGGGCGGCGAGGTGACGGGCCTGCTGGCGCTGATGCTCCTGACGGAGGCCCGACGCCCGGCCCGCGTCGACGAGTCCGGTGCCTTGGTCCCGCTGGCTGAGCAGGACCGTTCCCGCTGGAACGCCGGGTTGATCGCGGAGGGCGTCTCCCTGATCACGACCGCGCTGTCGACGTCCCCGGTCGGCCCGTACCAGCTGCAGGCGGCGATCGCGGCGGTCCACGACGAGGCTGTCTCCGCGGACGAGACGGACTGGGCGGAGATTCTCACGTTGTACGACCTCCTGCGGGTGGTGGCGCCGGGCCCGATGGTGACGCTGAACCGGGTGGTGGCGTTTGCCCAGGTCCACGGCCCTCAGGCGGGCTTGGCGGAGCTGGCCGAGGCCGGGTTGGCGCCCCACCACCGAGTGGAGGCGGTTCGGGCTCATTTGCTGGAGCTTTCGGGGGATCTCGCCGGGGCGCGAGAGGCGTACCTGGCGGCGGCGCTGGGGACGTTGAGCCTGCCGGAGCAGGCTTACCTGCGGTCCAGGGCAGCCAGGCTGAGCAGCTCCTGACCGCCGTCCCGCTCGCCACCGCGCTCCGCTGCCGGCACCAGTTGGCGTGGTGCCATCCCGGCCTGCGGACGGTCACGGACGCTCGAAAGGTGTGGCCCCCTGCCGCCCCCACACAGACCGGCCCCCGCCCTCCCTGGGGGGCGTCCCACGTCCAGTCTACCGGCCACCCCCGACGAAACCCGCTGATCAGCGCCGTTGTCCCCAGGTTGTCCACATGGGGACCACTCCTGTGGACAACCCTGGGCTTACGAGCCAAGGCAAGCCAAAGGCAGCCGAATACCGCAGCGAGACGGCGCGGCGGCCCGGCCTGCGGGAGGATCGGACCCATGCAGGTCACCGTGCTGGGCGCGTCGGGGCGGACCGGGTTTCACGTTGCGCGGCTGCTGGCCGCCAACGGCCACACCGTGCGGGCCGGGCTGCGCAGCCGTCGGCGGGCCGAAGTCCTGCAGGACCTCGACGTCCAGCCGGTGGTGGCCGACGTCACCGCCGATCCGGAGGATCTCGTCGAAGCCTTCCGCGGCTCCGAGGTCGTCATCAGCGCCATCGGGGCGCCGGATCCGGAGCCCGCTTCGGTGAACCTCGTGGACCGGGACGGGGCCGCCACCGCCATCCGGGCCGCCGAGAAGGCCGGGGTCGCCCGGTACGTCCAGCTCTCCGCGCAGTTCGCCGACAGCCCCGACCAGGGCGACCGGCTCGTGCGGTCGATCCTGCTCGCCAAGCAGATCTCCGACATCACCCTGCAGAAGTCCGCGCTGACCTGGACCATCGTCCGGCCCGGCACGCTCACCGACGGGCCCGCCACCGGGCGGGTCAAGGTCGCCGGGCACCTCGAACCCGGGCGGATCACCCGGCAGGACGTCGCCGCCGTGCTGGTCGGGGTGCTTCAGGAGCCGCTCACCGAAAACCAGGGGTTCGACGTCGTTTCCGGGGAATTCCCGGTGGGGTCGGCGCTCGCCGCACTCGGCTGAAAAACGCTACTTGAGTCGTACCCGGTGGGATACCTGAGTTGGGCTCGCCGTGCGGACCGCCCCCGGTACTCTGCGGTGACAGACGACCGAGTACCAGGGGGTACGAGCAGTGCACGTCGACCAATGGCTGGAGGCGATCCCGCCGCTCTCGGTGTACCTGATCGTCGGCGCGGTGATCATGATCGAGAGCCTCGGAATCCCGCTACCGGGTGAAATCGTGCTGGTCAGCGCCGCGTTGCTGGCGTCGCAGCACAGCAACCTCAACCCGCTGTGGATCGGCGTCCTGGCCAGCGCCGGCGCGATCGTCGGCGACAGCATCGGTTATCTGATCGGGAAAACCGGCGGTCAACGGCTGTTTGCCTGGGCGGGCCGGAAATTCCCGAAGCATTTCGGCCCGACGCACATCGCCAACGCGGAACGCATCTTCAACAAACGCGGCATGTGGGCCGTGTTCCTCGGCCGCTTCATCGCGTTCCTGCGGATCCTCGCCGGCCCGCTCGCCGGGTCGCTGAGGATGCACTACCCGAAGTTCCTGATCGCCAACGCGCTCGGCGGCATCGTCTGGGCCGGCGGCACCACCGCGCTCGTCTACTACCTCGGCGTGGTCGCGGAAAAGTGGCTCGGCAACTTCTCCAAGTACGGCCTGGTCGCCGCGATCGTCATCGGCGTCGTCGTCTTCTTCGTCATGAAGAAGCGCTTGGGCAAGAACCACGAGGGCGAAGAAGAGTCGCCCAAGCAGGAAGAACCGGCCGCCTAGGCCGGGACTTCCTCCGGCAGCAGCTCCGGGTCGGGCTTGCGCGCCGACCGGAGCGAGCCGAGGAGCACGCCGCCGATCACGACCACCGCGGCGGCGATCTCCAGGCCGGTCGGCCGCTCGCCGAGGATCAGGAACGACGCCGTCAGCCCGACCACCGGCACCAGCAGCGAGAACGGCGAGACGACACCCGCCGGGTTGCGGCGCATCAGGGTCGTCCAGATGCCGGACCCGACGATCGTGCCGAACAGCACGACGTAGGCCAGCCCACCGAGCGCGGTCAGGCCGGTGGGCGTGCCCAGCGTCGTCAGCGAGTGCCACTGCGCGGCCGGGCCCTCCATGACCAGCGACAGCGCGAACATCGGCAGCGGCGGCACCACCGACATCCACAGCGTGAAGTGCAGCGGGTTGTCCGGCTCCGCCCGTCGCGTGCTCAGGTTGCCGAACGCCCAGCTCAGCGCGGCCAGCACGGTGAGCACCATCGGCAGCAGCGCGGCGTTGCCGGCCTGCTGCCACGCGATCGCCGTCATCCCGGCGACGGCCAGCAGGATCCCGGCCAGCTGCCGCGGTGTGACGCGTTCCCGCAGGAAGACGGCGCCGAGCAGCACCGTGAACGGCGCCGACGCCTGCAGCACCAGGGAGGCGAGCCCGGTCGGCATCCCGGTGTTCATCGCGATGAACAGGAACGCGAACTGCCCGGTGCCGAACCCGAGCCCGTAGCCGAGCAGGTACCGCACCTTCACCTTCGGCCACGGCACGAACAGGATCGTCGGGACGGCGATCACGGCGAACCGCAGCGCTCCGGCGAACACCGGCGGGAACTGCCCGAGCGCCGCGTGGATGGCCAGGAAGTTGAGCCCCCACAGGACGGCGACGAACACGGCCAGCAGGCGATCGCGGGAGGACATGCCTCCACTCTGACAAGGCCGACCGTGAAGGACCAGCGAGAATATCTGCAGGAATCTTGTAGCTGCGCTTCAAGTACGCTGACGTCGTGGATCTGGGTCGCCTGCGCACGCTGCGGGAGTTCGCCGACCGCGGGAGCGTGACGGCCGCCGCGCGGGCGCTGCACTGCACGCCGTCCGCGGTGTCGCAGCAGTTGCGCGCCCTGCAGGGTGAGGTCGGTCTACCGCTCACCGAACCGGCCGGCCGCGGCCTGCGGCTGACCGACGCCGGCCGCGCGCTGGTCGCCCGGGCCGACGAGGTGCTGGCCGCGCTGGAACGCGCCGAGTCCGAACTGGACACCTACCGCAGCGCGCCGCGCGGGCGGGTGCGGGTCGCGATCTTCCAGTCGGCCGGGCTGATGCTGCTGCCGGGCCTGCTGACCCGCGTCGCCGGTCACGACGGCCTGGAGATCGACGTCCGGGACGTCGACATGACACCCCCGGAGGTGCCCGGCCTGGTCGCGGACTACGACGTCGTCGTGGCGCACCGCGACGAGCACGCGCCGGAGTTCGACCAGGACCGCCTCGACGTCGTCCCGCTGCTGCGTGAACCGCTCGACGTCGCGCTCCCGGCCGGGCACCGGCTGGCGAACCGGCGCCGCGTCGAGCTGCCGGAACTGGCGGACGAACGCTGGATCAGCGTCGACTTCGGCTTTCCGGTGGACGACGTGCTGCGCTCGCTGACCGTCCGCACCGGCGTCCGGCCGGTGGTGGTGCAGCGGATCAACGACTTCCGGATCACCGAACGGCTGGTCGCGGCCGGGCACGGCATCGCGCTGCTGCCGCGGTACACGATGGACACCCGTCGCGGCAGCGGCCTGGTCGGCCGTCCGCTGGCGGGAATCCGCGCGGCCCGGCTGGTGGAGGCGGTCTGCCGCACGGGCGCGCTGCAGCGCCCGGCCGTGGCCCAGGTGATCGAGGACCTGCGCGCGGAGGTCGCTCAGCTCACGGCGTGAGCGCGCAGGTGGGCGACGGCGATGTGCAGTGCGTCCTCCAGGGCCGTCAGGTCGCCGCGGATGTGGGCGAGCAGCAGGCCACCCTGGACGCACACCATCGCGGCCTGGGCCAGCCGCGACGGGTCGGCGTCGGCCGCGAGTTCGCCCTGGTCCCGTAACCGTTCGAGGCCGCGGGTCAGGTGGGACTCCCACGTCCGGTAGGCCTGGTCGAGCAGCGGCCGCACCTTCGGGTCGTCGCCGAGTTCGCCGGCCAGGTTGCCGAGCGGGCACGGGATCGGCGCCCCGGCGCGACGCTGGAGGTCGAGGAACTGCTCGGCCCACGCGTCGAAATCAGCCCACGACGCCAGCGTGAAGATCGCTGGCTGGTTGTCGAGGATCTGCGTCAGGTACCGGTCGATCACGGCCTCGACCAGCTGGTCCTTGTTCTTGAAGTAGTGGTACATCTGCGATTTCCCGGCCCCGCTCGCGGCGAGCACCTTGTCGACGCTCGTGCCCGCGACGCCGTTGACGTACATCAGCTCCGCCGCCGCGTCGACGATCGCGTCGCGGGTCCGCCGGCCACGCGGGGTCGTGGCGGCTGCTTGCGTCTCCATGTACTGAATAGTACAGTCAGCCGCACTGTACCGATCAGTACAACGAACGGGGACCGAAGTGGGGAACGATCTGAAGAGCGGGCTGGAAGCCGCCAAGGACCACGGCCGGGCGGCGCTTCCGCCGGCGGTGTTCGAGGTCTTCGAGGCCGACATGGCGCGCGCGGCCGACGAGACGAAGTTCGCCGAGGCCGGCGTCACGGTCGACGACTTCGCCCTGCCGGGGGCGGACGGTGAGACCGTCAGCCTGGGGCAGCTGGTCGCGGACGGGCCCGCGGTACTCGTGTTCTACCGCGGCCAGTGGTGCCCGTTCTGCAACCTGACGTTGCGGACGTATCAGCAGGAAGTCGTCCCCGAGCTGGCGAAGCTCGGCGCGACGCTGGCCGCGATCAGCCCGCAGACCGCGGACGGCTCACTGTCCACACGGGAGAAGAACGAGCTCGGCTTCGCCGTGCTCTCCGACGTCGGGAACGTCGTCTCGCGGCAGCTCGGGCTGGCGTTCCGGGTGTCGGACGTCGTCCGGGAGGCGATGAGCTCGATCGGCACGGACCTGGGCCAGGTCAACGGCACCGGCGAATGGGAGCTGGTGTACCCGGCGGTGGTCGTGGTCGACCGGGACCGCACGATCCGGTACGTCGACGTCCACCCGGACTACACGACGCGTACCGAGCCTTCGCAGATTCTCGAGGCCGTCAAATCGCTTTAGCTCCGCGCTTCACGCTGTAGGTGATCACCGAACCCAGGACCAGGGCGACGCCGAGGGAGAGCAGCATGCTGATCCCGGGTTCGGTGATGATCTGGCCGCCCGCGTAGCCGAGGAAGGCCACGTAGGACGTCCAGAGCGTGACGCCGACGGCCGACGCGGTGAAGAACTCCGCCATCGGCCACCGGAGGGAGCCGGCGAGGAGCGCGCCGACCGTGCCGCCCGAGGGCAGCCAGCGGGCGGCCACCAGCACCGGGCGCGGGTGGCGCTGCAGCCGCCCGTCCAGCCAGCCGATGCCGGCGGCGATCTTCTTGCGCCGGCTCAGCCGGTCCAGCGCCGCCCGGCCACCGAACCGGCCGAGGGCGTAGAGCGCCTGGTCCGAGACCAGGCACCCGGCCGTGGCCACGGCGATCACCAGCGCCAGCGACGTCCCGCCCTGTGCCGCCGCGACGCCCATGCCGAGGAGCGTCACCTCGGTGGGCAGCAAGGGCACCAGCGAGACGACGAACAGCACCAGCAAGCCGGCCGTAGTCGCGTCCACACCTCCATTAACCGCCCGCCTGCCCCGGATGAATCCCGATCACCGGGGACTCACAGGAACCCGACAGCTCTTCCACAGACTGGGTGACGATCGCCGCCGGGATACGGGGTAACCGTGCGGGCATGGACCCTTTGCCGGGAAGGTCGCCCTGGTCGCGGGCCTGACCCCAGAAATCCGTGAAGGCCACCTTGAGGGACATGGAGTCCCTCAAGGTGGCCTTCACGGCAGTTCGGCTACCGGTTGGCGCGGTTGACCGCCGAGACGACGGCGCGCAGCGACGCCGTGACGATCGACGGGTCCACGCCGATGCCCCAGAACACGCGGTCCGAGATCGCGCACTCGATGTACGACGCGGCGCGCGCGTCGTCACCCGGCGAGAGCGTGTGCTCGGAGTAGTCCAGCAGGCGCAGGTCGAAGCCCACCGTCGACAGCGCGTCGAAGAACGCCGCGATCGGGCCGTTGCCGCGGCCGGTCACCTCGTGTTCGTCACCTTCGACGCGGACGGTCGCGGTGATGTCGTACTCACCGTCGCCGTTGTCGCGGACGTGCTGGCGGACCAGCTCCAGCGGCGTCTTCAGCTCCAGGTACTCGGCCGCGAACGCGTTCCACATCGTCGCCGGGTCGACCTCGCCGCCCTCGGTGTCGGTGTAGCGCTGGATGACCTTCGAGAACTCGATCTGCAGGCGCCGCGGCAGGTCGAGCTGGTGCTCGGCCTTCATGATGTAGGCGACGCCGCCCTTGCCGGACTGCGAGTTCACCCGGATCACGGCTTCGTACGTACGGCCGACGTCCTTCGGGTCGATCGGCAGGTACGGGACCTCCCACGGGTACTCGTCGATCGGCACGCCCTGCTTGTCGGCGGCGTCCTTCAGCGCGTCCAGGCCCTTGTTGATCGCGTCCTGGTGCGAGCCCGAGAAGGCCGTGAACACCAGGTCGCCACCCCACGGCGAGCGCTCGGGCACCGGCAGCTGGTTGCAGTACTCGACGGTCCGCTTGATCTCGTCCATGTCCGAGAAGTCGATCTGCGGGTCGATGCCCTGGCTGTAGAGGTTCATGCCCAGCGCGACCAGGTCGACGTTGCCGGTGCGCTCGCCGTTGCCGAACAGGCAGCCTTCGATCCGGTCCGCGCCGGCCTGGTAACCCAGCTCGGCGGCGGCGATGCCGGTGCCGCGGTCGTTGTGCGGGTGCAGCGACAGGATCACCGAGTCGCGGCGGGCCAGGTTGCGGCTCATCCACTCGATCGAGTCGGCGTAGACGTTCGGCGTCGCCATCTCGACGGTCGCCGGCAGGTTCAGGATCACCGGCTTCTCCGGCGTCGGCTGCCAGATCTCGGTGACGGCGTCGCACACCTCGAGCGCGTACGACAGCTCGGTGCCGGTGTAGGACTCCGGCGAGTACTGGAAGCGGAAGTCGGTGTCGGGCTGCTTTTCGGCCAGCTCGACGACCATCTCCGCGGCCTGCGTCGCGATCTTCTTGATGCCTTCGCGCTCCTCGCGGAACACGACGCGGCGCTGCAGGATCGACGTCGAGTTGTAGATGTGGACGATCGCGCGCGGCGCCCCTTCGAGGGACTTGAAGGTCCGCTCGATCAGCTCGGGACGGCACTGGGTCAGCACCTGGATGCTGACGTCGTCCGGGATGGCGCCTTCGTCGATGATCTCGCGGACGAAGTCGAAGTCGGTCTGCGAAGCCGCCGGGAAGCCGACCTCGATCTCCTTGTAGCCCATGCGTACGAGCAGGTCGAAGAACTTGCGCTTGCGCGCGGGCGACATCGGGTCGATCAGGGCCTGGTTGCCGTCCCGCAGGTCGACGGCGCACCACAGCGGCGCGCGGTCGATGCGCTTGGCCGGCCAGGTGCGGTCGGGCAGGTCGATGTTCTCGACGACGTCGTACCAGGGGCGGTAGCGGTGCACCGGCATGGACGTGCCGCGCTGGGTGTTCCAGACGGGCTGGTCAGCGGGCGCGGGACGAGAGGGTTTGCGAATGCGCGAACTCATGAAAGGGGTGTCTCCAGCTCGACGGGTGCGACCGGCACCACGAAGCCCCGCGACGGGGAGCCGGTCCGGTCAGGCCCCGTCGCGGCAGCGAAGCAGGAGAGCACGCGCCACGACCACACCATAACCATCGAGCGCGGCCGGAGGGAAGTGAGGTCGCGATCCAACCGTTACGTGGGATCGTCCATCCGTGTTACCAGCGGGTAGCAATCGGCCCAGCCCCGTGCGAAACTGCGGGCATGGCTGAACACGCAGAGTCGTCGGAGGAGACGGAGACGAAGATCTCCCGCCGGGCTCCCGTCGACTGGCGCCGTGCCGGGGGCAAGGTGTCCAACGCGGTGGCGTCGATCGTCCGCTGGGTGGGCTTGGTCTTCGCCGCGATCCTGGTGATCCACGTGATCTTCACGGTCGGCTCGGCCAACCCGGACAACGGCATCGTCTCGTTCGTCCACTCCTGGGCGGACGGTCTCGCGTTGGGCTTCAGCGACCTGTTCACCCCGAGCGACGCCAAGCTGCGGGTGCTGGTGAACTACGGCATCGCGGCGATCTTCTGGCTCGTGGTTTCGGGAATCCTGGCCAAGGTGATCCGCCGGGTGGGCGGCTCTTCCTGATTTCGTGGTGATCACGATCGGTTGACCCGGAGCCCGGCCCCGTAACGCAGTGTCGATGCCGGGCGACATCAGCACGCCGGAAGGGGTGCTGATCATGTCCGTTTCACAGCCTGTCGCGACATCGCCGAGTGCGGTCGCCCGCCTCGGGAGCCGCTGGTACTTCGTCGTCACGATCGTTTCGTTCGGCTTCTTCGCGTGGGTGCCGTTCGTGCACGCCGCCCTGCGGCTGGGCCGGAAGTCGCTCTACGTTCGCGCGGTGGCCTTCGGGGCGGCGGCCGCGCTCGTCGGCGTGCTGTTGTCGCTGGCGCCCACGGACGCTGCGGGCAAGGTGGTCGGCACGACCGGGAACCTGCTCACCTCACTCGCCTTGATCGTGGCCTTGGCCGCGGTCGCGGTCGCCTGCGTCCAGCAGTCCAAGCTGCGCCGCGAAATCCTGCGCCACGTTCCCGGTGAGCGTCTCGACGGCCCCGACCCGGCCCTCGCCGCCGCGCTGGCCGCACGGGATCGTCGCACCGAGGCGCGGAAGCTCGCCACCAAAGACCCGCTCATCGCGCGCGACCTCCGGATCGGCCGTCCCGATCTCCCGCGGAACTACGACGACGGTGGACTTGTCGACCTCAACAACGCGCCGGCGAACGTGATTGCGTCGGTTTGCGGGCTTGATGCCGACACCGCCGCCGCCATCGTCGACATCAGGGCAACCGTCGGCGGGTTCGCCGCGGTCGACGACGTCGGCGCCGTGGTGCCGTTCGGGACGCTGGACCGCATCCGCGACCGGGCCGTGGTCCTGCCGGTCTAAAGCGCCGGGTTGCCCCACTTGTCGGTGAAGGCGAACTCCTCCAGCGGGATCCGCACCCGGTCCGCCTTCTCGCGCTCGATGCGCCAGTCCTCCTCCAGCACGTCCGGGTGGGCCGGCGACCCGACCGCGATCGCCACCTTCGGCACCGCGTCCGCGGGCAGCGAGAACGACGCACTGACGTCGGGAGCCGAGAAGCCCGCCATCTGGTGGGCGATCAGCCCCAGCTCCACCGCCTGCAGCACCAGGTTCTCCGAAGCCAGCCCCAGGCCGTACTCGGCGTAGGGCACCGAGCCCTTCTCGTTCGTCGTCACCATCACGCCGATCAGCAGGAGGCCCGCCCGGCCCGCCCACGCCTGGTTGCCCGAGTTGAGCGTCGCCAGGATCGCGTCGAACGCCGGTGTGCCGCGGACGCCCACCAGGTAGCGGGCCGGCTGGGTGTTGCCGAACGACGGCGCCCAGCGGGCCGCCTCCAGCAGGGCCCGCACCTGGTCGGGGGACACCGTCGCCGACGCGTCGTAGGCTCGGGGGCTCCAGCGTTCCGCCATCAGGGACGCGATCGGGACGCTCGTCACAGCTGGTTTGCGCACGATCAACACGTTACCGATGAGTGCGCTGCATCACTCGGAAGGAAGGGCTCCGTGCATTTCGTTGGTGTTACGGAAGATTTACTTCCGCGTCGCCGACATTCGCACCCCGCCCCACGTCGAGAGGGTGGCGGGGCGCTGAAGCCCCGGTAGGCTCCTCTTCAAACATGGGACGCGGGGGCTCCTCGGTGCCCACCAGGGAGCAGACCCGGCCCGTCGAGGAGGTTCGGGCGTGGCCCTCGTGGTCCAGAAGTACGGCGGATCGTCGCTGGAAAGTGCCGACCGGATCAAGCGTGTCGCGGAACGGATCGTCGCCACCAAGAAGGCGGGCAACGACGTCGTCGTCGTCTGCTCGGCGATGGGTGACACCACCGACGAGCTGCTCGACCTGGCGCAGCAGGTCAACCCGGCGCCGCCGGAGCGGGAGATGGACATGCTGCTCACCGCGGGTGAGCGCATCTCGAACTCGCTGGTCGCCATGGCCATCGCCGCCCAGGGTGCCGAGGCGTGGTCGTTCACCGGTTCGCAGGCCGGCGTCGTCACGACGTCGGTGCACGGGAACGCGCGCATCATCGACGTCACGCCGAGCCGCGTCACGGAGGCCCTCGAGCAGGGTTACGTCGCGCTGGTGGCGGGCTTCCAGGGCGTCGCGCAGGACACCAAGGACATCACCACGCTGGGCCGCGGCGGGTCGGACACCACCGCCGTCGCGCTGGCCGCCGCGCTCAACGCCGACGTCTGCGAGATCTACTCCGATGTGGACGGTGTGTACTCCGCCGACCCGCGGATCGTGCCGGACGCGCGCAAGCTCGACACCATCCCCTACGAGGAGATGCTGGAGCTGGCCGCCAGCGGGTCGAAGATCCTGCACCTGCGGTCGGTCGAGTACGCGCGCCGCTACGGCGTCCCGATCCGTGTCCGTTCTTCCTACAGTGACAAGCCGGGCACCACCGTGGCCGGTTCAATCGAGGAGATCCCCGTGGAACAAGCGCTGATCACCGGTGTGGCACACGACCGCTCCGAGGCCAAGATCACGGTCACCGGGGTGCCGGACACCGCCGGTGCGGCGGCCCGGATCTTCCGCGTGATCGCCGACGCCGAGATCGACATCGACATGGTGCTGCAGAACGTGTCCAGCACCGTCTCCGGCCGCACGGACATCACGTTCACGCTGTCGAAGGCCAACGGCGCCAAGGCCGTCAAGGAGCTCGAGAAGGTCAAGGCCGAGATCGGTTTCGAGTCGGTGCTCTACGACGACCACGTCGGCAAGGTCTCGCTGGTCGGCGCCGGGATGCGGTCGCACCCGGGTGTCACGGCCACCTTCTGCGAGGCGCTGGCCCAGGCGGGTGTCAACATCGAAATCATCAACACCTCGGAGATCCGCATCTCGGTGCTCATCCGCGACGCGCAGCTCGACGAGGCCGTGCGCGCCATCCACGCCGCGTTCGAGCTCGGCGGCGACGAGGAAGCCGTGGTCTACGCGGGGAGTGGTCGCTGATGGCGGAGGGACTGCGGGTCGGGGTGGTCGGCGCGACCGGCCAGGTCGGCGCGGTGATGCGCAAGCTGCTGGCGGAGCGGGAGTTCCCGATCGCCGAGCTCCGGTACTTCGCTTCGTCACGCTCGGCGGGGTCGAAACTTCCTTGGCGTGACAGCGAAATCACGATCGAAGACGCGTCCACGGCGGATCCGTCCGGTTTGGACATCGCGCTGTTCTCCGCGGGCGGGTCGACGTCCAAGGCGCAGGCGCCCCGGTTCGCCGACGCCGGTGTCACGGTGATCGACAACTCCTCGGCGTTCCGGATGGACCCGGACGTGCCGCTGGTCGTCAGCGAGGTCAACCCGGAGGCCATCAAGGAGGCGCGGAAGGGGATCATCGCGAACCCCAACTGCACCACGATGGCCGCGATGCCGGTGCTGAAGCCGCTGCACGACGAGGCCGGCCTGGTCCGGCTGGTCGCGTCGACCTACCAGGCGGTGTCCGGCAGCGGGCTGGCCGGCGTGGACGAGCTGGCCGGCCAGGTGAAGGCCGGCGCCGAGCACGCGTCGCTGCTCACCCACGACGGCGCGGCGATCGAGTTCCCCGCGCCGAACAAGTACGTCCGCCCGATCGCGTTCAACGTCCTCCCGATGGCTGGGTCCATTGTGGACGACGGCGAGCTCGAAACGGACGAGGAGAAGAAGTTCCGCAACGAGAGCCGCAAGATCCTGAGCATTCCGGGGCTGGGCGTGTCCTGCACCTGCGTGCGGGTCCCGGTGTTCTCGGGGCACTCGATCTCGGTCAACGCGGAGTTCGCGCAGCCGCTGACCGTCGAACGGGCGACGCAGCTGCTGGCGCACGCCCCCGGCGTCGAGCTGTCCGACATCCCGACCCCGCTGCAGGCGGCGGGCAACGACCCGAGTTACGTCGGCCGCATCCGCGTCGACCAGGGTGTCGAGGGCGGCCGCGGTCTCGCGCTGTTCATCGCGAACGACAACCTGCGCAAGGGCGCCGCGCTCAACGCCGTGCAGATCGCGGAGCTGATCGCGCAGCAGTAGGCCCGACGACGTCGAAGGCCCCCTCGGCTCGAGGGGGCCTTCACGCGTCCCGGGCGGCTTTCCGGCACGCCTGGGCGCGCAACGCCGGGCTTCGCGGATCGCTTGACGTCGGTGTCGAAGTTCCAGACGTAACCGCCGGCGTGGCCGCCGAGCCGCCGGAACTGGGCAACGGCTTCGTCGGGGCGACCGTTGTGGTGCAGCGCGTAAACGGCGTAACCGCGGTCTTCCCGGGTAGCGGGGGTGCTCGGCGCCTTCGCCGTCGAGCCAGGGCAGGGCCGTTTCGAGGGCCTCCTGGACGTACCGGCTACGCCAGATCGGGTTGCCCTCCATGGCCGTTTCGAAGGCCGCGTGCAGAGGCAGTGGCGTCAGCGACGGCGCGAGAGCCGCGGCTCCGGCGGCGAAGTCGAGCAGGCGCTCTTCGGTGCCGTGCCACTTCGGGCACCAGTACTGCAGGGCGCGGTTGTGGCCGAGGCGGTGGGCAGGCGCGCGGACGAGCAGCCCCGACCAGATCCCGTCGAAGGGCTGGTACCGGACTTCGAGCCCCTTGCAGACGGTGACGAGGGTCGCCCAGGGGGTCGGATCCGTTCCGGCGAGTTCGGCCGCCCGCCAGGCGGCGGCTTCGGCGTACTCCAGTAGCGGTGCGCACTGCTGACGAGTGGCGGCCCTGCCCCGCCGTTGCCAGGCCAGGCCGACGAACGTTTCCGCCTGGACGACGGCGGCTTCGGGATCGTCTTCCCGCTCGGCGCAGCAGCCACTGGCGTTCTGTGGTGGCCGTGCGTGGTTGAGCCCGGCGCGATCAGCGCACCGCCAGTTGTCCACAATCGCAGCCCGCTGTGGACACCCCGACGCCCGACGCCCGCGCAGCGGCTTTTCGTCGGCAGCCACCGATAGGCTGGACAAGGGCACGCCCCCCAGGGAGGGTGGGGAGCTGCCCGGGCGGCTTCCTCCACAGTGGACGATCGGAAATCGCCTTGTCCGATTCCCGGCCAAGAGGGATCCTAAGCCTCACAATCAGTTCCAGGGGAGGAAATCATGTACACCGCTGTCGACGGCGCGCGCGTCCCGATCCGGATGTGGGCGGACCCCGCGTCCGTCGAAGACCAGGCCATGCGGCAGCTGCACAACGTCGCCAACCTGCCGTGGGTGCACGGGGTCGCCGTGATGCCCGACGTGCACTACGGCAAGGGTGCGACCGTCGGCAGCGTCATCGCGATGCGCGACGCCGTTTCGCCCGCCGCGGTCGGCGTCGACATCGGCTGCGGGATGAGCGCTGTGCGGACGTCGCTGACCGCCGCCGACCTGCCCGACGACCTCGGGAAGCTGCGCCGGCGCATCGAAAACGCCGTGCCCGTCGGGTTCGGGCTGCATAAGACGCCCGTGAACCCGGCGAAGGTGCACGGTGTCGGCGGCTGGGACGCGTTCTGGAAGGGCTTCGGCGAGCTGCACACCGGCGTCCAGGAGCTGCACGACCGGGCCGCGCGCCAGATCGGGAGCCTCGGCGGCGGCAACCACTTCATCGAGGTCTGCCTCGAGCAGGGTGGCGCCGATGAGGGCCGCGTCTGGCTGATGCTGCACTCGGGTTCGCGCAACATCGGCAAGGAGCTCGCGGAGCGGCACATGGCCGTGGCGCGCAAGCTGCCGCACAACGCCGACCTGCCCGACCGGGACCTCGCGGTGTTCGTCGCGGGGACGCCGGAGATGGAGGCCTACCGGCGCGACCTGTTCTGGGCGCAGGACTACGCGGCGCGCAACCGCGCCACGATGGTCGCGCTCGTGAAGCTGGCGCTGGCGGACGTCGTGCCGGGCACGACCTTCGACGACGCGATCTCGTGCCACCACAACTACGTCGCCGAAGAGACCTACGACGGCGTCGAGCTGCTCGTCACCCGCAAGGGCGCGATCCGCGCCGGCTCGGGTGACCTCGGGATCATCCCGGGCAGCATGGGGACCGGTTCGTACATCGTGCGCGGGCTCGGCAACGAGTCGTCGTTCCAGTCGGCGTCGCACGGCGCCGGCCGCCGGATGTCGCGGACCAAGGCGAAGAAGCTGTACACCGCGGACGACCTGGCGGAGCAGACGGCGGGCGTCGAGTGCCGCAAGGACACCGGCGTCGTCGACGAGATCCCGGCGGCGTACAAGGACATCGACACGGTCATCAAGGCCCAGACGGACCTGGTCGAGGTCGTCGCCCACCTCAAGCAGGTGGTCTGCGTCAAGGGCTGACGCGGTACCTTGGGTGATATGACCAGTCGGGGGAGGACGGCCGCGCTGCTGGCCGGGATCGCACTGCTGCTGAGCGGGTGCGACCAGGTGAGCAGCGCGGTCGACCAGGGGAGCAAGACCGCGGACAAGGTCGGCGCGTGCGCCGAGGCGCTCGGGCTCGCGGACCTGAATCCACTCGTCGACCCGCAGAAGCTCAAGGAGCGGGCCGAGGACAAGGAGCGGCGGCTGCGCGAGCTGGCCGGGAACGTCTCCGACCAGGACGTCAAGAACGCGCTCCTCGGCATGGCCGACTCCTACGTCGAGGTGCAGAAGGAACGCATCGAGGACGCCGGTGTCGTGGCCAGGTGGGCGAAGCGCAACGTCGCCAAGCTCGACGCGCTGCGCGCCGCCTGCGGCTAGCTATCGGGGGGTTTCGGCCAACGCCGGCACCGGTGCCGGCTCAGGCGTCCGCCGGCGTCGCCACCGGATCAGCCCGCCGGACGCGACCACCAGGCCGCCGAGGCCGGCCGCCGCGAAGCCCCAGGCCGGGCTCGAGTGGTCGATCGCGAAGCCGACCACCGGGCTGCCCACCGCGAGCCCGAGCCGGGTGAACGAGTCCATCAGCCCCATCGCCTCGCCGCGCACCCGCGGCGGCGCGATCCGGCTGACCGTCTCGGTGGTCGCGGCCAGCGTGGGTGCGCAGAGCAGGTTCGTCGGGATCAGGACCAGCGTCAGCAGCCACCACGGCTGTTCGGCGAGCCCCACGGGCACCACCAAGAGCGCGAGCAGCAGCATCAGCACGCCTTGGGGCAGCGAGCGCTTCACCGAGCCGTGCACGATGCCGCCGGCGATCGACGCGGCGCACATCACCGCGATGACCAGGCCGGTGACGCCGATGTCGCCGTGGGCGCGCAGGCTCGCGAGCGTCGCCAGTTCGGTGCCGACGAGCACGAACAACGCGCCCGCGGCGACCATCAGCGTGCCCACCAGCCGGCCGGTCAGCCAGCTGCGCAGCGGCGGCCGGGCCTCGGCCATCCCCGGCTCGACGGCGTCGCGGATCGGCGGGTTCACCAGCCAGATCAGGAACGCCGTGCCCCCGAACAGCACACCGAGCGCGCTGAGCGTCCACGTCGGCGAGAACGCGGTGATCGCCGCGATCCCGGCCGCGGGGCCGATCATGAACGTCGCCTCGATCGAGATGGTGTCGAGCGAGTACGCCGCGCGGCGCTCCTCGACCGGGACGAGCGTGGCCAGGACCTGCCGGGCCAGCGAGCCCGCGGGCACCGAGAGCATCCCGGCCGGGACGGCGACCGCGGCGAGCGCTTCGAACGGCAGGTGCGGTGCGGCGATCCAGAACACCGTGGTGCCGATGCCGCAGACGGCGACGACCGGGCGCAGCCCGTACTTGTCGAAAGCGCGGCCGAGCAGCGGCGCGCCGAGGGCCATCCCGAGGGTGACGCCGGCGCCGACCAGGCCGGCGGCGCCGTAACCGCGGCCGAGGCCGGTGACGACGTACAGCGTCATCAGCACGCCGTTCATGGTCATCGGCAGCCGGGCCAGGAACATCAGGGTCATCGTCGAGGGGACGCGGGGGACGGAGAGCACCCGGCGGTAGGGCTGCAGCGGCACCCCCCGATGAGAACCCAAGGTGGTACGCGCGTGCAACTTATTTCCGGCCCTGGTGCCCGAACATTTTGAGAGCTACTCTCATTTGGTAGTAACTATCAAGTGGGGGTCACTATGAATCAGCTGTATCCGCGCAGGTGGTGGGCGCTCGGAGCGCTCGCGGTGAGCCTGCTGACCGTCGGCCTGGACCTGACCGTGCTGAACGTGGCGGTGCCGACGCTCGCCGTCGACCTCGGCGCCACGACCACGCAGCTGCAGTGGTTCGGCAACGCCTACACGCTGGCGCTGGCGGCGCTGCTGCTGCCCGCCGGCCTGCTCGGCGACCGGTTCGGCCCGAAGAAGCTGCTGCTCGGCGCGCTCGCGGTGTTCGGCCTGGCGTCGCTGTGGTGCGCCTACGCGACTTCGCCGGGCGAGCTGATCGCCGCCCGGGTCGTGCTCGGCGTCGGCGCCGCGTTCCTGATCCCGCTGTCGCTCTCGCTGCTGAACGTCCTGTTCCCGCCGGAGGAGCGGGCGAAGGCGCTGACGACGTGGGTGATGGCGACGTTCGTCGGCATCCCGCTCGGCCCGCTGCTCGGCGGCTGGCTGCTCGACCACTTCGCCTGGGGCTCGGTGTTCCTGATCAACGTCCCGCTGACCGTCGTCGGCCTGGTCGCGGTGCTCTTCCTGGTGCCGCTGACCCGTGGTTCCGGCGCGGGCGCGATCGACTACGCCGGCATCGCGCTGTCGGCGGCCGGGCTCGTCGCGCTCACCTACGGCTTCGTCTACGCGGGTGAGCACGGCTGGGCCGACCCGATGACGTACGGGCTGGTCGCGCTCGGTGCCGCGCTGCTCGCGGTGTTCTGGTGGGAGCAGACGCGGGTGGCCGCGCCGCTCGCCGACCTCGCGCTGTTCCGGGAGCCGCGGTTCGTCTGGGGCGCGGTGCTCGCCACCGTCGCGTCGTTCGCGTTGATGGGCCTGCTGTTCGTGCTGCCGCAGCTGTTCCAGGCGGTGCAGGGCGCCGACGCGCTGCAGACCGGGCTGCGGCTGCTGCCGCTGATCGGCGGGATGCTGGTCTCGGCGAAGATCGCCGAACGGCTGGTCACCGTGTTCAGCGTCCGAGTCGTCGTCACGGCCGGGTTCCTGCTGCTCGCGGCCGGTCTGGGCTGGGGTTCGACGACGTCGGCCGCGTCCGGCTACGGCCTGACCCTCGGCTGGGAGATCGTCATCGGCCTCGGCACCGGGTGCACGCTGCCGCCGCTGATGTCGATGGCGATGGGTGCGCTCACCGAAGGCCGCTCGGGGGCCGGCTCGGCGCTCATCCAGGTGTTGCGTCAGATCGGCGGCACCATCGGCGTGGCGGTGCTGGGCACGGTCCTCAACGGCGTCTACCGCGCCGGTGTCGCGGTCCAGGGCCTGCCGGGGCCGGTGGCCGACGCCGCGCGGGGCAGCGCGTCCGGCGCGGTCGCCGTCGCCGGGAAGCTCCACCTGCCCGCCCTGGCCGACTCCGCGCGGGCCGCGTTCGCCGACGGCATGGCGGCGACGCTGTGGGTCTGCGCCGGGCTCGGTGTCGCCGGTGCCGTCCTGGCGGTGCTGTTCCTGCCCGGGCGCGCGGTCGCCGGGACCGAGCCGCGAGAATCGGAGCATGACGTCGTCGCCGGCTGAGCCCCAGGGGTTGCGAGAACGGAAGAAGGCCAGGACGCGTGCCGCGATCCAGCGGCACGCGTTGCGGCTGTTCCGCGAGCAGGGATACGCGGCCACGACGGTGGACCAGATCGCGGCCGCCGCGGAGATCTCGCCGAGCACCTTCTTCCGGTACTTCCCGACGAAGGAGGCGACGGTCCTCTACGACGCCCTCGACCCGCTGATGGTCGAGGCCGCGCTGGCCCAGCCGCCCGAGCTGAGCCTGATGGGAGCGCTCCGGGCGACGCTGCGCGAGGTCTACGAGCGGATGCCGGAGGAGGCCTGGCAGGACGAGCGCGAGCGGCAGCTGCTGGTGTTCAACGAGCCGGAGCTGCGCGCCCCGATGCTGGATCAGTACGGCGACGGCATCGACCTGCTCGCCGACCTCGCCGCCCGGCGCGTCGGCCGGTCCGCGACCGACTTCGAGGTGCGCAACTGGGCGGGCGCGGTCGTCGGCGTCGTGCTCGCGGCGTTCTACACCGCCGGCGGCGACCCGGACCGTCTCCTGCACTCCCTCGACGACGCCTTCGCCCATTTGGAGGCGGGCCTTCCACTTTGAGGGGGTTTTCCCGAACCATTTTCCGGTTCGTGCTCCCACCTCGGGGAAGCGGTTTCCGCGGAATCGTGTGGGTGGCGGTGCGAGCGTGGGGGACGCCCTTCTGGAGCAGTTGCGACACGCGGTCCAGCGGAGTGATGAAGCGAAAAGATCACCGTTTACACCGATGTGGGTGATCGAACTGTTCCATAGTGGACGGTGATGACCAGCAGTGATGACGGGGATCGGTCAAGATGATCTTCAGGGGGAGACGCAAGGTTTCGCCGTTAATCAATTGCGGTCGAGTTCGCCTCTTCCGCATCCGGCACGTAAGGGTTAGAAAACTTCCCTATCCGGTGATCGGGTGGCTTATCTCCGATACGGCGGGTATCGCTTTAACCCGTCAGGTCTCCCGAGGCCAGGAGGTAAAGGGTATGAAAGGCAAGTTCGGGCGGTCCATCGCCCTGGTAGCCGCCGGCAGTTTGCTGGCAGTCGCGACGGCGGGGATCGCTTCGGCGAGCCCGGACGGGGGCAAGGGTTCCTCCAGCACCCAGGCCCTCGCCGCACAGGTTCTGCAGATGCGTGACGACCTGACCAAGGTGGCCTACGCGGGCAACGTCGGCGCCACGCGGTCCGACCTGGGCCAGATGAGCCCGGTGCTGTCGGACATCGCCGCCGGAAAGCGCTACACGATCCAGACCGACACCCAGCAGCTCGCCGGGCTGGCCAAGGGCCGGGCGGACGAGTCCGCCCGGCTGCTGACCGACCCGACGGCCAAGGCGCGCCAGCTGCCGCCGTTGCCGCTGCCGATCCCTTCGCTGCCGGACCTGCCGGGCCCGCTGAAGATCGTCAGCGACCTGGTGAAGGCCCTGCTGGGCGCGGTAACGGGCATTTTGGGTGGCCTGCTCGGCGGCCTCCCGGTGCCGCCGCTGCCGGTCCCGCCCCTGCCTGCACCGGCGGGCTGAGTACGGCTATCGCAGAAACAGGGGGCCCGGAGCCCGGCCGCGGACATTCCTCCGCGCCGGGCTCCGGGTCGTTTCCCGGGGCGGGGTGACCGGCGGCGGCTCGCGCTCTCGGTGAGGCCGGTCCCATGTGGACAGGTCTGGGCGTCGGCTGTCCAGCGGCTCGAATCGGGACGCCTCGGGCGTCAGTCGCGAATGGACAGACCCTGCCGCAGGGCTCCTGCCGTTTCGGCGAGGGCTTCGCGGAAGCGGGTGCCGACGCCCGTGAAGTTGATGAACCCGTGGATCAGGTCCTCGTGGCGGCGCAGCGCCACCTCGACTCCGGCGTCGGCGAGTTTCTCCGCGTACGCCTCGCCTTCGTCGCGCAGCGGGTCGAAGCCCGCCGTCACGATCAGGGCCGGTGGGAGACCGCTCAGGTCGTCCGCGCGCAGCGGGGAGAGGCGCGGGTCGGTCAGGTCGCTGCCCTTCGGCACGTAGTGGCTCTCGAACCACTTCATGTGCACGTCGGTGAGGAACAGGTTTTCGGCGAACAGGTCCTGCGAGCGGTAGCGCTGAGCGAAGTCCGTCGCCGGGTAGATCAGCAGCTGGAACGCCGGTGCCGGGCCGCCGCGGCGCACCGCCTGCTGGGCCGTCACCGCGGCGAGGTTGCCGCCCGCGCTGTCGCCGCCGACCGCGATGCGGGACGGGTCCGCGCCGAGGTCGCTCGCCTTGGCGTGCGCGAAGTCGAACGCCGCCAGTGCGTCGTCCGCCGCCGCCGGGAACGGGAATTCCGGGGCCAGCCGGTATTCGATCGACAGCACCCGCACGCCGGCGTGCTTGGCCAGGAAGCGGACGGCGTTGTCGTGGCTCGCGCGGGTGCCGATCACCCAGCCGCCGCCGTGGAAGAACACCAGCAGCGGCGACTTCTCCGGCAGCCCGACCGGCGTGTAGAGCGTTGCCGGCAGATCGCCGTCCGGCGTCGGCACGGCGACCTCGCGCACCGAGACCGGCTCGATCGGCTTGCCGCTCACCAGGTGCCTGCCCACGTCGAGCAGCGCGCGGGAGCTCTCGACCGACCCGCGGACCAGCTCCGCGCGGGCGATCTTCTGCAGCCGCAGCAGCAGCTGGGCGTCGAGCGCGAGGTCCTGCCCGTCGAGGTGCACCGGGCGGCCCGCCACGGCTCGCCGCACCGGCCGGGGCAGCCAGAACGCGAGCTGGGACGCGGCGGCCTGAACGCGGACCGGGAGCGGGATCGCCATCGTTGCCTCCTGTGCATCGGTGCGGCGCAGATGTTACTTGTCAGTAGGTATCAGGTCCAGTGCGGCGCCGGGTGTGACCGGGGCCTCCGTCCCAAAGTCTGGTCCTCCAGTTAAGTGGAGGGGTTAGCCTGGAAAGCGTGACTTCAGCCAGGACGGTCAACGTGCTCGGGATCGGCGGCTCTCTGCGGGAGGGCTCGCAGTCCGAACGCGCGTTGCAGATCGCGCTCGCCGCGGCGGCGGAAGCCGGCGTCCGGACGCGGCTGCTCTCCGGTCCGGATCTGGTGCTGCCCTTCTACGACGCGGGTGAGCTGGAGCGTGACGAACGCGCGAAGCAACTCGTCGACGCCGTCCGCCACGCCGACGGGCTCATCGTCGTCTCGCCCGGCTACCACGGCGCGCTGTCCGGGCTGGTCAAGAACGCCCTGGACTACGTCGAAGACCTCCGCGACGACGCCCGCCCCTACCTCGACGGCCGCGCTGTCGGCCTCGCCGCCGTCGCCTACGGCTGGCAAGCCGCGGTGACGACGCTCGAGCAGCTGCGCACGATCACGCACGCACTGCGCGGCTGGGCCACCCCGCTGGGTGGCTCGATCAACTCCGCCGAGACCAAGTTCGACGACGGCGGCGGCGCGTCCGACGAGAAGAGCATCCGCACGCTTCGCCTGATCGGCCGCCAGGTCGCCGAGTTCGCTGTGGCGCGCCACTCCTAGCGTTTCGCCCGGCCGGTGCCGGGTAAACGAAGCGCGTGATGTCTGCCATGCAGGGGCACTGTTCCGCGGGTGCGGGATGTTGTGCCCGATGAGACGCTCGATGGTGAGCGTCCCCGGACAGAAGGCAGGCGAAGAATGGGTCAGGCGATCTACACCGCGGTGGCGACGGCACGCGGAGACGGCCGCAACGGCGAGGTCACCTCGTCCGACGGCGTCATCGACGAGTCGTTGGCCATCCCGAAGGAGATGGGCGGCCCCGGCGGGGACAAGACGAACCCCGAACAGCTCTTCGCCGCCGGCTACTCGGCGTGCTTCCACAGCGCGCTGCAGCTGGTCGCCCGTCAGGCCAAGGTGCCGCTGCACGACACGACCGTCACTGCCGAGGTCAGCGTGCTGAAGCAGGACGTCGGGTTCGGGCTCGGCGTCGCGCTGAAGGTGTCGCTGCCCGGTGTCGAGCAGGCCCAGGCCGACCAGCTGGTCGAGCAGGCCCACCAGGTCTGCCCCTACTCCAACGCCACCCGCGGGAACATCGAGGTCGCGCTCTCCGCGACCGTCTGATCCCCGCCTCAGTTCGAGGAAAGGATCACCGCACATGTCCACCTCTCCGATCAAGAGCCCGCTGGCCGAGGCCGACAAGGAGATCACCGGCAACGCCCTCCAGGCGACGCTGGTCGACCTCGTCGATCTCTCCCTGATCGCCAAGCAGGCGCACTGGAACGTCGTCGGCGCGAACTTCCGCAGCGCGCACCTCCAGCTCGACGAGCTCGTGACCACCGCGCGCGAGTACGTCGACCAGGTCGCCGAGCGGGCGAACGCCATCGGCGTCTCGCCGAACGGCAAGGCCAAGACCGTCGTCGAGAGCTCCGGGCTGCCCGACTACCCGGACAACTGGCAGTCGGTCGAGTCGACGGTCGCCGCGATCGTCGACATCCTCTCGGCTCTCATCGCGCGGCTGCGCAAGCGCATCGACGAGACCGACAAGAGCGACCTCGTGACGCAGGACCTGCTGATCGAGATCACCCGTGCCCTCGAAGAGGCGCACTGGATGTGGCAGGCCCAGCAGGCCTGACCTCGTCCGCGAAGGGCCGGTTCCGCGAGGAGCCGGCCTTTCGCGCGCTCAGTGGTGGAACGCCGTCGCTTTGGCTGGGTCCTTGGGGCGGCCTCCTTCCTTCCGCAGCTCCGGGAGGACGCGCGCCAGGTCGGTCAGAAGCAGGTCGGCCAGGTCGTGCGTGAAGCCGTTGCGGACCACGATCCGCAGCACCGCCAGGTCCGTGCGGTTGTCCGGGAACGTGTACGCCGGCACCAGCCAGCCGCGCTCGCGCAGCCTGCGGGAGACGTCGAACACGTCGAAGCCCGCGTCCGCACGGGTGGTCGCGGCGAACACCGGCAGCTGGTCGCCGTGGGTCAGCAGTTCGAACGGCCCGAGGCCGGCGATCCCGGCCGAAAGGTGCATCGCCACGTCACGCGACGCCTGTTGCACCGCGCGGAACCCTTCGCGCCCGAGTCGCACGAATGTGTAGTACTGCGCCGCGACTTCGGCGCCGGGCCGGGAGAAGTTGAGCGCGAACGTCGGCATGTTGCCGCCCAGGTAATTGACGTTGAACACGAGTTCCGACGGCAGTGCCGCCTGGTTCCGCCAGATCACCCAGCCGACACCCGGGTACACCAGCCCGTACTTGTGCCCGGAGGTGTTGATCGACGCGACCCGGGGCAGCCGGAAGTCCCATTCCAGGTCCGGGTCGAGGAACGGCGCGATCATCGCGCCGGACGCGCCGTCGACGTGCACCGGGATGTCCCAGCCCGTGCGCTCCTGCAGTGCGTCGAGCGCCGCCGCGATCTCGGCCACCGGCTCGTAGCTGCCGTCGAACGTCGACCCGAGGATCGCCACCACGCCGATCGTGTTCTCGTCGCAGCGCGCGACCGCCTCCTCCGCGGAGAGGTGGTACCGGTCGCCCTCCATCGGCACCAGCCGCGGCTCGACCTCCCAGTACTCGCAGAACTTTTCCCAGCACACCTGGACGTTCACGCCCATCACCAGGTTCGGCTTGCCGGTGCGGCCCAGCTTCGACCAGCGCCGCTTCAGCGCCATCCCGGCGAGCATGCAGGCCTCGGACGACCCGGTGGTCGAGCAGCCCATGACGTCGGCCGGGTCGGGCGCGTGCCACAGGTCGGCGAGGATGTTCACGCAGCGCCGCTCCAGCTCGGCGGTCTGCGGGTACTCGTCCTTGTCGATCATGTTCTTGTCGACGCACTCGGCCATCAGCTCACGCGCCTGCGGCTCCATCCACGTGGTGACGAACGTGGCGAGGTTCAGCCGCGCGTTGCCGTCGAGCATCAGCTCGTCCCGCACCAGCTGCAGGGCCGTGTCGGGTGGCACCGACGTGTCGAGCAGCTTGTCGTGTGGCATGACGAAGTCCGCCGCGAGCGCCGGGTTCGCCCCGGCGTACATCGGATTCGTGCCGCCGACGCGGCTCGGGCTGTCGGTTTTCCCCTGATGCAACACCATGAAAGCGACGGTAGCGCCATCCGCCGACAGCGGCGCGCGCGAAAGGTCGGTCCCGGTCCGAATCGGACCGGAACCGACCTTTCGCGGCAAAAATCAGTGCCAGGACTTGGCGCGGGCGTATTGGTCCGGCCAGCGAACGTCGCCGTCGAGGACGTTCGCGGCGCGCAGGGGCCAGTGCGGGTCGCGCAGGAGGGCCCTCGCCAGGAAGACCGCGTCCGCCGAGCCCGAGGCCACGATCTCCTCCGCCTGCTCCGGGTCCGTGATCATGCCCACCGAGCCGGTCGGCACGCTCGTCTCGGTGCGGATCCGGGCGGCGAACGGGACCTGGTAACCCGGCCCGACCGGGATGTCCGGGTTCGGGGTGTTGCCGCCCGAGGACGCGTCGATCAGGTCGACGCCCCGCTCCGCCAGCAGCTTCGTGAGGCGCACCGAGTCCTCGATCGTCCAGCCGCCTTCCGTCCAGTCGGACGACGACAACCGCGCGAACAACGGCACCGACGGACCCACCTCGGCGCGCACCGCGTCGGTGATCTCCAGCGCCAGCCGGGTGCGGCCCTCGAAGTCGCCGCCGTACTGGTCCGTGCGGGAGTTCGACAGCGGCGACAGGAACTGGTGTACCAGGTACCCGTGCGCGAAGTGCAGCTCGAGCAGGTCGAACCCGGCGTCCAGGGCGCGGCGCGCGCCGGCCGCGAACACCGCGGGCAGGGCGCTCACCTCGTCCGTCGAAAGCGGACGCGCCGGGGCGTACGGGCCGAACGCCTGCCGGTCCGCGCCGACGCTCTGCCAGCCGCCCTCGTCGGCCGGGACGCTGCTGGAGCCCTCCCACGGGCGCTTCGTCGATCCCTTGCGGCCCGCGTGGGCCAGCTGCATGCCGATCGACGTGCCCTGGGCGTGCACGAAGTCGACGATCCGGCGCCACGCGTCAGCGTGCGCCTCGCTCCAGATGCCGGTGTCCTGCGGGCTGATCCGGCCCTCGGGTGTGACGGCGGTCGCCTCGGTCAGGACCAGGCCGGCGCCGCCGGTGGCGAACTGGCCGAGGTGGACCAGGTGCCAGTCGCCTGGCAGGCCGTCGGTCGCGGAGTACTGGCACATCGGGGACACCCACGCGCGGTTCGGCAGCGTCAGGCCGCGGACCGTGATCGGGCTGAAGAGTCGGCTCACCTTTCGATCAACGACACGTGCCCGCGGTCTCTTCCCGTCGCCAGCGCGGGTACCGGCGAGTAGCGTCACACACATGGGTGTCGCTGCAGACGAACGCCAGGCGTTGAGCTCGCTCTTCGAAGACCTCGGGCCCGACGCGCCGACGTTGTGCGAAGGCTGGACGACGCGGGATCTCGCCGCGCACCTCGTCGTGCGCGAGCACCGGATCGACGCCGCGCCGGGCATCGCGGTGCCCGCGCTCGCCCGGTACACGAAGAAGGTCCAGGACCGCTACGCCGCGAAGCCGTGGCCGAGCCTGGTCGACCAGGTGCGCCAGGGGCCGTCGAAGTTCTGGCCCACCTCGATCGGCCCGCTCGACGAGCTGACCAACGGCGCGGAGTTCCTCGTCCACCACGAAGACGTCCGCCGCGCGCAGCCGGACTGGAAGCCGCGCCCGGCCGACCCCACCCGGGACGCCACGGCGTGGCGCTCGGCGAAGGGCGCCGCGAAGCTCAACCTCCGCAAGTCGCCGGTCGGCGTCACTCTCCGGACCACCGACGGGCGCGAGGCCGCGGTCAAGACCGGGCCGGACCCGGTGACGGTCGTCGGGGACCCGGTCGACCTGCTGCTGTTCGTGTTCGGCCGTGACGCCGTGAACCTGGACTTCCAGGGTGACCCGGCCGCCGTCGCGAAGCTTCAGGCGGTCAAGCGCGGGCTCTAGGCTGGGCGCCATGCCGATGATCAGTGTTTCGATGTTCCCCGGCCGCACGCCCGCGCAGAAGAGCGCCCTGGTGCGCGAGCTGACGGACGCCTTCATCCGCACCTGCGGGGGCAAGCCGGAGGGCGTCCAGGTGACGCTGATCGAGGTGGGCGCGGACCACTGGGCCACCGGCGGGGTCCTGCACTCCGAACGCTGAAAGCCGTGAATGTCGCATTGAGGGACTTAGAGTCCCTCAATGCGACATTCACGGACCTTGGTCAGCGCAGGCCGAGGGCCCGCTGGGCGAAGTTGACCTCGATGGAGGTCTGCTTGATCGTCTCGGCGATCACCAGCGAGCCGTGGCCGGCGTCGTAGCGGTAGAACTCGTGGTGCAGCTCGCGGCCGCCCAGCCGGTCGAGGTAGTTCTCGATCTGCCGGATCGGGCAGCGCGGGTCGTTGTCCCCGGCGAGCACGAGCACCGGCGCCGTGACGGCGTCGACGTACGTGATCGGTGAGCACTCCTGGTACACCGCCGGCACGTCCTCGGGCGAACCGCCGAAGAGCGCGCGGTCGAACGAGCGCAGCTGCTCCATCTCGTCCTCGTACGCGGCGACGTAGTCCGCCACCGGCACCCCGGCGACGGCCGCCGCCCACCGGGTCGGCTGGGTGCCGATCGCCAGCAGCGACAGGTAACCGCCCCACGAAGCGCCGTTGACGACGCACTTCTTCGGGTCACTGAGTCCACTTTGGACGGCCCAGTCGTGCACCGAGGCGACGTCCTCCAGCTCGGTCAGCCCCGGCCGGCCCTCGATGGCGTCGCGCCAGGCCGAGCCGTAGCCGGTCGAGCCCCGGTAGTTGACCTCGACCACGGCGAACCCGGCGTCGAGCCAGGTCGCGCGGTACGCCGAGAAGCGGTCTTCGTCGGCCGCGTGCGGACCACCGTGCAGGGAGAACACCGTCGGCAGCGGACCGTCGGTCGCTCCGGACGGCCGCGAGACCAGCGCGTGGATCCGCCCGCCGACCCCTTCGACGAACGCGTCGGTCACCGGCTCGGACCCCGGCGCCCGGTCACCTGGCGGCTCGAGCAGCACCGAGTCGGCGCCGTCGGCCGTGCGCGCCCGGACGGCGGCCGGCTCGGCCGCGCTCGACCAGGAGTACTCGACGGTGCCGTCGGGACGCACGCCGGCGCCGCCGATCCGGCCCGCCGGAGTGTCCACTGAGGACAGGTCGGCGGAGTCGAGGTCGTAGCGGTACAACGAGCTACGGCCCTCGTGGAAGTGGACGACGAGCAGGGCCCGCGCGTCCGGGTACCAGCCGGCGACGACCTCGCCGGGCAGGTCCAGCTCGATCTCCGTCTCGGTGTCCTCCCGGACGTCCCAGACCAGCAGCTCCTCGCGGCCCCGCCGTTCGTGCAGGACCAGCAGCCGCTGGTCGCCGGGCAGCGGCGAGAACTCCAGGGCGGACAGGCCCTTGCCCTCTCCGTCCCACTTCTCGGCGACGGCGGCGAAACCGTCGGTCGCGAGCACCCGCAGCGCCGGGTGGCGCGAGTCGCCGTGCTCGGAGTGGGAGATGGCGATCAGGCTCTCGTCGCGGGAGAGCGACGTGATGCCGGCGTCGTCCGCGTGGCTGTAGAAGCGGTGGGTCTCGCCGTCGATCCGGGCGAACAGCTCACTGCCGTCGTCGGTCGAGACGCCGACCGCGACGAGCTTCGTGCCGATCTCGAGGCCGGCCGGGTAGCCGTCGTGGACGTCCGGCACCGCCTTCTCGGGCTTGCTGCCCTCGGTCGCGGCGAACGGCTCGCGCACCCACGAGCCGAACTCGTCGCCGTCGGTGTCGTCGAACCACCAGATCCACTCCCCGTCCGGGGACGGTGTGGCGTGCATGGTGCCGTTGGGCCGGTCGGTGACGCGGCGGTGCTCGCCGGTCGCCCGGTTCCAGGCGTAGACCTCCCAGACGCCGCTTGAGTTGGAGACGTAGATGTTCGAATCGGGGGCGTCGCGAGCCCAGTCGGGCACGGAAATGCGCGGCGCGTGGAAGCGGGCGCGCCAGCGGGCTTCGGTCTCGGCCTCGTCGAACAGCCGGTCCGGGACCACCGCGGGCGGATATTGGTTGGCTGACTGCGTGCTCACCCCTCGATCCTGCCACCTTCTGGCCGTACTGTGTGCGGGGTGCTGGAGGGTTACGCGCCGGGCTACGGGCGAGACGCGGTTTCGATGATGTCCGCGCGCACGGCTGCCGAGCGCGCGACGTTCGCCCAGCCGCTGTTCGGGCCGGGGATGTGGGTGGTCGACCTCGGCTGCGGCCCGGGTTCGATCACGCTGGGGCTGGGCGCCGGGTCACGCGTCACCGGGGTCGACGTCGACGCCGGCCAGGTCGCGATGGCCCGTGACGTCGCGCGCCGCGCCGGTCGGTCCACAGTGGACTTCCTGGCGGCGTCGGCCTACCGGCTGCCGTTCGCCGACGGCAGTTTCGACGTCGCGTTCTCGCACGCGCTGTTCGAGCACCTCGCCGCACCGCTGGACGCGCTGGCGGAGCTGCGCCGCGTCCTCAAGCCGGGTGGCAGGCTCGCGCTGTCCACTTCGGACTGGAGCAAGGCGCGGCTGCGCCCGAAGACGGCGAACGTCGACGCGGCCCTGCGCGGTCACTACCTGCTGCGCCGCCGGGCCGGCGGCGACCCGTTCGCGGGCCGCAAGATCGCCGACCACTGCGCGGCGGCGGGGTTCACGGAGATCGTCTCGCGCGCTCGCTACCGGGAGGACATGACGTACCGGGACCTGGCGAAGTACGTCGAGTCCCGCTTGGACGCGGCGATCGCGGACCCGGCCTTCGGGCGCGACCGCGACCAGCTGGCGAGCGCGGCCCGTTCGGCGTGGACGTGGGTCAGAAGTGGTGACGGCGATTTCAGCCAGTGCTGGGTCGAACTGACCGCGACGCGCTGACCCCGGAAACCAGAAGAGCCGGTGTCCGAAGACACCGGCTCTTACTCGTCGGGGTGGCGGGATTCGAACCCACGACCTCCTCGACCCGAACGAGGCACGCTACCAAGCTGCGCCACACCCCGAGGTACTGCTTAACGGGTCGTGGAGAAGTCTAGCGGACGTTGTCGCGGGCTTTACGGCGGGCTGTCTTACGGGGTTCGTCGGCGCCCGATCCGCGCGGGACCAGCGTCAACAGGCTTGCCTCGGGCGGGCACGCGAACCGCGCGGGGGCCCACGGCGACGTCCCCAAGCCGGCCGAAACGTGCAGCCACATGTGCGCGCCCCAGCGGGAGGCGCCGCGGGCGCGGCTGCGATCCAGGTCACAGTTGGTGACGATCGCGCCGTAACCCGGGAGACGCAGCTGGCCGCCGTGGGTGTGGCCGGCCAGCACGAGGTCGTAACCGTCCGTGGCGAACGTGTCGAGGACCCGCGGCTCCGGCGAGTGCGTGACACCGATGCGGACGGCCGCGCCGCTGTCGGCCGGGCCGGAGATGTCGGCGTAGCGGTCGCGGCGCAGATGCGGGTCGTCGACGCCGGCGGCGAACACCCGCTGCCCGCCGACGTCGATCGTGCGGCGCACGTGCGTCAGGTCGGTCCAGCCGTGCTCGACGAACGCCGCGCGCAGGTCGCGCCACGGCAGCTGGACGCCGTGGATGCGCTTCTTCTTGCCCTTCGGCATCAGGTAGCGGGCCGGGTTCTTGGGTTTCGGCGCGTAGTAGTCGTTGCTGCCGAAGACGAACACACCAGGCCGGTCGAGCAGCGGGCCGAGCGCGCGCAGCACCGACGGCACGGCCTGGTGGTGCGACAGGTTGTCCCCGGTGTTGACGACGAGGTCCGGCTCGAGCTCGTTCAGGGCGGCGACCCAGCGCTGCTTGCTGAGGTGACTCGGCAGCATGTGCAGGTCCGAAACGTGCAGGACGGTGAACGGCCGCGACCCGGGCGCCAGCACCGGGAGCTCGGCGGTGCGCAGGGTCCAGTGGCGCCGTTCGATGCCGACGGCGTAACCGAGGGTCGCGGCGCCGAGCGCCAACGTCCCCGCGGCGAGGCGTGCCGCCTTCGCCCCCGACGTGGATTTGTTACTGAGCGTGCTCACGGGGTCCAGGATACGTGCTCAACAGTTGGATGACTTCGCCGCCGTTACGGGGAACCTCGCGCTTAGCATTTGCGTCGGCCCTGTCACACGGGTTTCGAGCCGGGGGGCTTGGGGAGAGCGATGGAGCAGTTCGGGCCGTACCGGATCGAGGGCCTGCTCGGCCGTGGTGGCATGGGCGAGGTCCACCGCGCCTACGACACGGCGCACGACCGCGTCGTCGCGCTGAAGCTGTTGTCCGGTCCGAACGCGGCGGACGAGGCGTTCCGCGCGCGGTTCCGCCGTGAGTCGCAGATCGTGGCGCGGCTGCGGGAGCCGCACGTGATCCCGATCCACGCGTACGGGGAGATCGACGGGCAGCTGTACCTCGACATGCGGCTCGTCGAGGGCAAGGACCTGAAGGAACTGCTCGAAGACGGGCCGCTGACGCCGGATCGCGCCGCCGGCATCGTCGAGCAGGTGGCGGGCGCGCTCGACGCCGCGCACGAGGACGGCCTGGTGCACCGCGACGTCAAGCCGTCGAACGTGCTCGTCACGACCGGCGACTTCGTGTACCTCGTGGACTTCGGCATCGCGCGGTCGATGAGCGCCGAGGGCACGTCCCTCACCGGCACCGGCAACGTGATCGGCACGCTCGACTACATGGCGCCGGAACGCTTCGGCGACGCCCCGATCACCGGGCTCGTCGACGTCTACGCGCTCGCGTGCGTGTTCTTCGAGTGCCTCACCGGGCACCGTCCGTTCCAGGCCGACGGTGCGGCCGCGCAGATGGGCGCGCACCTGACCGCGCCACCGCCCGTGCTTTCGCAGGCGCGGCCGGGGGTGCCGGCCGCGCTGGACGCGGTGGTGGCGCGCGGGATGGCGAAGAACCCGGCCGACCGCTACCCGACGGCGGCCGCGTTCGCCGAAGCCGTCCGGAACGCGCTGGCGACCCCGACGTCCGCGCCGATTCCGACGTGGCAGAAAACCCTGCCCGGGCCGGTGACCCCGCCGCGTCCGATGCCGACGTTGGCGGTGCCGCACGCCGTGTCCGGGCCGATGACGCCGCCACGCCCGACCTACGTCGGCCCGCCGACCGGGCCGTACCCGGGGCCGCGGCCGATGACCGGGCCGCCACCGCTCACCGCGCCGTCGCAGCCGCCGAAGTCCCAGCGGGGCCGGTGGATCGCGTTGTGCAGCGCGCTCGCCGGGATCGTCGTGGTGGCGTTGCTGGTCACGTACTTCGTGAGCAAGGACAAGACGACGCAGACGGGCGGCCCGGGGCCGACGGCGCCGGTCAGTGTCACCCCGGACGACACGTCGCCGCCGCCTGCCACGTCGTCGTCTTCGCCGCCGCCACCGTCCACTTCGGAATCGAAACCGCCGCCACCGCACGACGAGAAGCTGTATGCGGCACTTCCGTCCGTCTACAAGGAATCCACGTGCGAAGACGCGGCGACCCCGGCCGGCGCGGCCGCCGCGGTCGAGTGCGGTGATTCGAACGTCGGCGACGTCAAGTCCGGCAACGTCGTCTTCCCCCAGCCGACGGGCGCGAAGTTCCTGCGCTTCGCCGACGCGGCGGCGATGGACGCGTTCTTCCGGAACATCGTCAAAACGCAGGGCCTCACCCGCAACGACGCCCAGGGTGCCTGCCGCCCGCTGACGTACCCGAAGATCTGGGGCACGTACAACCGCGCCGAGACCCGCAACCCGGTCCCGGGTGACTACCTGACGTGCTTCCTCGGCGAGCCGGCCCAGCTGGTGTGGACGGACGCGAAGACCCTCACCGCGGGCATCCTGCTGTCCACGAAGGTCACGAACACCGACCAGCTGGATCAGCTCTACTACTGGTGGAACGAGGAGATCCTGGTGGACATGCCCGGTGGCAGCTGAACGACGAAGGCCCCTTCACCGCCGAAGCGCGGTGAAGGGGCCTTCGTTGGACAGCAAGGGCTAACGGCCTGGGCCGCCCATGTACTGCGGGTCGGGCTGCGGCAGGTCCACGTGGGGCTGGCTGTCGTCCATGATGTTCTTCATCGCGCCGAACCATGTGCGGGCCGGGGCCTTGCCACCGAACATGTTTCCGCTGCCGCACACCCGGACGTTGCCCGGACCGGCGTCGCAGAGGCCACCCGAGCCGCCGCCGCCGAACTTGAACGTCATCGCCGCGCCCGCGAGCTGCGGGGTGCCGCCCACGAACGTCGCCGAGACGTTGCCCTGGGTCGTGCCCGTCTTGCCGATGATGGGGCGGTCCCAGCCGACCGCGGCGGCCGCGGCCGCCGACGTGCCGCCCGGCTGGTCGTCCTTGCTCATGCCGACGGCCAGGGTGTTCGCCAGGCCTTCGGGCACCGCCTGCTCGCACCCGGCTTCCTTGACCGGCACCGGCTGGCCGTTGCGGTCGGTCACGCCGGCGATCGGCGTCGGCGGGCACCAGACGCCGCCGGAGAGGATCGTCGCCGCGACGTTGCCCAGCTCCAGGCCGCTCAGCGGGCTGAAGCCCAGAGTGAACGCGCCGAAGCCCGCCCAGCCCGGCCTGGGGCCGTAGTACTCGGCCTGGCTCTGGCTCTTCTCGGCCTTGTCCGCCTTCGGGTCGACCGTGCCGCCGCCGATGTTGCTCGCCATGGTGTCGCGCATCCCGAGCCGCTTGGCCATGTCGATGCCGGGTGCCGTGCTGCCGAGCCGGTCTTCCAGCTCGACGAATGCGGTGTTCGGTGACGTCGCGAGCGCGGTCTGGACCGTGGCACCCTGCGCGATGCGGCTGTAGTCGCCCGCGTTGCCGACGCAGTACCAGTTCGAATTTCCGGCCTTCGGACAGGTTTTCGCGCCACCCAAGAACACGTGCGAGGTGTAGGAGTCCGGCACGTCGATCGGCGAGTAAATCCCCGCCACGCCCTTCTCCATCGCCGCGGCCGTGGTGAAGATCTTGTACGTCGACCCCGCGCCACCCGTGTTGTAGACGCCCGCGGGCAACGCGTACGTAGTCTGGCCGGAGTCCGGGTCCTGGCCGTAGTCGCGGTTGGCCGCCAGCGCCACCACCTCGTGCCGGTTCTTGCCCGGCCTGATCAGCGACAGCGTGTTCGCCACGTACGGCTGGGTCTTCTTCACCTGCGCCTCCGCCGAGACCTTCGCCTCGTGGTTGGCGCGCTGGTCCAGCGTCGTCTTGATCGTGTAGCCGCCGGTGTAGAGCTGGTCCTTGCTCATCCCCGACTTGATCAGGTAGTCCTCGACGTACTGGCAGAAGAACCCGGCCTCCGGGCCCGCGCCGATGCAGTTGGCCGGGGGCTTGGCCGGCGAGTCCGGCACGACCCCCAGTGGCTCGCCCTTGAAGCGGTCGGCGTCGGCCTTGGCCAGCTTCTTGTTCTCGACCATCCGGTCCAGGACGAGGTTGCGGCGCGCGGTCGCCTTGTCCGCGTGCTTCCACGGGTCGTTGTTGATCGGGTTGTTCACCAGGCCGGCCAGCAGCGCGGCCTGCGGCACGGTCAGCTTCTCCGGCGTGGTGTTGAAGTACGCGTGCGCGGCGGCGCCGATCCCGTAGATCTGCCGGGAGAACTCGACGATGTTCAGGTAGCCGGCCAGGATCTGCTGCTTGGTCAGCTTCGTCTCGAGCTGGATCGCGATCCGCGCTTCCTTCAGCTTGCGGGCGACCGACTGCTCCTGCGCCTTCTTCTGCCCGACCGTGTCGCCGCGGTAGACGACGTTGATCAGGTAGTTCTTCACGTACTGCTGCGTGAGGGTCGACGCACCCTGCGTGTCCGCGCCGGTGCTGTTGCTGACGGCCGCGCGCAGCGTGCCCTGCCAGTCGACGCCGTGGTGGTCGTAGAACCGCTTGTCCTCGACCGAGACCAGGGCCCACTTCATGGCCTCGTTGATCTGGTTCTCGTTGATCGGCAGCCGGTACTGGTCGTACATCGTCGCGATCGGGGTGCCTGCGCTGTCCGTGACGGTCGTGACCAGGGGCGGCGGGATGTCCGCGAGGTCGGACGACGTCTTCTCGACGGTCTCGCTGGCCTGGTTCGACATCACACCGGCCGCCCCCACGACCGGGAAGAGCATGCCGGCGACGAGCACCCCCGCGAGCAGGCAGAGGCCGATGAGCTTGAACAAACCATCCGCTTTTCGCACGAGGGCCAGGCTACCCGGAGTGAGTCAGGCGCCGGTGACGCCGTGTCCCCACAGGTGTGAAATCAGTGACAAAACCGACCCCCTTCGGTGACATCTGGTAACAGAAGGCATTCTAGGTCTTGGCGGGGGGAACCGAGGGCCCCTACAGTCCGTCAACGTCTCACGAAGAAAAGCCGTCAGACGGATCAACGCGAGTGGGAGCTCGCTTGGTCCGAACGGCGGCACCGGCACCGGGGAGGTGCCCGGTCAACCGACGTGAGCAGAGGGAGACACGCTCGCGGGGGCAAGGAGCGCAGTGCCTTTCCCCGCTGGTGCGTCGAACACCAGGTAGGGAGCTGGGGGTATGGAAACCAACCAGTCGAGCTGGCGAATCAACGCGTCCTGCCGGGACGCCGATCCGGACGGCCTGTTCGTCCGGGGTGCGGAGCAGAACCGGGCGAAAGCCGTTTGCATGGGCTGCCCGGTCCGCACGGAATGCCTCGCCGAAGCACTCGACGGCCGGATCAACTTCGGTGTCTGGGGCGGTATGACCGAACGGGAACGGCGGGCCCTGCTGCGCCGCCGTCCCGACGTGGTGAGCTGGGCCGACCTGCTCGAGGCGGCCAAGAGGGACGCCTTGGACCGGGTCGAGGTCGGCTGAGCGGTTGTGGGTGTTCAGCCGGGTTCGAACCCGGCTGAACCCTCACGACGTGAGCTTGGTGCCGATGTCGCGCAGGCCTTCGAGGTCGTGCACGTCACCGGCCAGCGCGGGCACCCGGGCCAGCGCCACCTCGGGGTGGGCCCGGGTGAACCGCGCGAGCAGCCGTTCCTCACGGCCGGCGAGCTCGACGCGGTCGGCGTGCAGCCGCAGCACGGCTTCGGCCAGCGGCGCGTTCACGTCACCCTCCTGCAGCGACTCGGCCGCGGCCAGTGCCTCGCTGCCGGACAGCTTCGCGAGCACCGGGTGCGTCCGGTTCGCGATCAGCCCGGCCAGCGGCATCGACTCGGCCGAGAGCCGTTCGACGAAGTAGGACGCCTCACGCAGCGCGTCCGGCTCCGGCGCGGCCACGACCAGGAACGACGTCCCCGACGAGCGCAGCAGCTCGGCGGTCTTGCGGGCGCGCTCGCGGAAGCCGCCGAACATGCTGTCGAAGGCCTGCATGAACGCCGACGCGTCGGTCAGCAGCTGGCCGCCGATGATCGTCGACACGGCCTTGGCGAACATCGAGAACCCGGCGTTGACGACCTTGCGCAGGCCCCAGCCGCCGGCCTTCGCCGGGCCGGTGAGCAGCCGGATCATCCGGCCGTCAAGCGCGGACGACAGCCGCGTCGGCGCGTCGAGGAAGTCCAGCGCGGAGCGGCTCGGCGGGGTGTCGACGATGATCAGGTCCCACTCGCCGGTGGCCGCGAGCTGGCCCAGCTTCTCCATCGCCATGTACTCCTGCGTGCCGGAGAACGACGTGGAAATGGTCTGGTAGAAGGGGTTCTGCAGCAGCTGCTCGGCGCGTTCCGGGCCGGCGTGCACCCGCACCATGTCGTCGAAGGTGCGGCGCATGTCGAGCATCATCGCCCACAGTTCGCCCTTGGGCTCGAACCCTTCGACCTGCACCTGCCGCGGGTGGTTGCCCAGCTCGCGCAGGCCGAGCGCCTGCGCCAGGCGCCGCGCGGGGTCGATGGTGAGCACGACGGTCTGGCGGCCGCGCTCGGCGGCGCGCAGCGCCAGGGCCGCAGCGGTGGTGGTCTTGCCGACGCCGCCGGAACCGCAGCAGACGATCACGCGGCTCTCCGGCGCGTCGAGCAGTGCGTCGATGTCGATGTCGGTCACAGCCGCACCCCCTGGTCGGTCAGTGCCTCGGCCAGCTCGTAGAGCGCCCCGACGTCGACGCCGCCGGTGAGGTCGGGCAGCTCGAGCGTCGGCAGGTCGGCTTCGGCGAGCTGCTCGCGAGCCCGCTGTTCGGCGGCGACCCGCACGGCGTGCTCGACGGTCTCCTCGACCAGCGCGTCCAGGGTGTCGTCGGGCAGCTTCAGCCCGGCCGACGCGAGCCCGGTGCGGACGCGGGAGGCGTCGACGCGCCCGTCGGCCGCGGCCAGCACCGACCGGGCCGGCAGCCGCGGCGGGCGGACCCGGTTGACCAGCACCGCGCCGGGGCGCAGGTCGGCGCCGTCCAGCTCGGCCACGGCCTCGACGGTCTCGCGGACCGGCATCTCCTCCAGCAGGGTGGCGATGTGGATCACGGTCTCGCCGGAGTGCAGCAGCCGGACGACGCCGTCGGCCTGGCCGCGGATCGGGCCGGTCTTCGCGAGGTCGGTCAGGGCCTTGGTGACGTCGAGGAACTTGACGACCCGGCCGGTCGGCGGCGAGTCGACGACCACCGCGTCGTAGGTGTGCCGCCCGTCGGATTCGGTCCGGCCGACGCACTCCTTGACCTTCCCGGTGAGCAGGACGTCCCGCAGGCCCGGCGCGAGCGTGGTCGCGAACTCGATCGCGCCCATCCGCCGCAGCGTCCGGCCGGCGAAGCCCAGGTTGTAGAACATCTCGAAGTACTCGAGCAGCGCGGCTTCGACGTCGATGTGCAGCGCGCGCAGCTCACCACCGCCGGGTACGGACGCGATCCGCTGCTCGGCGTAGGGCAGCGGCTCGGTGTCGAAGAGCTGGGCGATGCCCTGACGGCCCTCGACCTCGATCAGCAGCACCCGGCGCCCCTCGCGGGCGAGCGCGAGGCCGAGCGCGGCCGCCAGCGTCGTCTTGCCGGTTCCGCCCTTGCCGGTGACGAAGTGCAGCCGGGCGCGGGCAAGCTCGTCGGTCCAGCCGGCATGGGGAGTGGTCACTTCTTCACCCTAAATCAGTGCTCAGCTGGCCAGCAGCATGACGCTGACCGCAGCGGCGACGGCGGCCACCAGCAGCCAGGTGGCCAGGCCCGGCAGCACCGTGAGCATCAGCACACCGACGACGACCAGAAGGGTGAAGGTGACCACGCCGCCGAGCGCGACCTGCCCCGAACTCTGCGTCCGGTCACGCACCTTCGCCATCACGACCAGCACGAGCGGCAGTCCGGCCGCGGCCAGCAGGGCCGTCGCGATCACCCGCCACGTTTCCACGGGCCCACGCTAGCGGTCCGGTGCCGGATGTGAGGTGGCCCACAACGAGGGATCGTTCACTCTGCCGGGGTCACCCGGGCCTCAGCTCTTTCCGGGGCCCTTTTCCGGCGGCGGCCCCCGGCGCCCTTGCCCGCTTGGCTACGCTCGCGGGCTATGAGCGCCACCAAGTGGGAGTACTCGACGGTCCCTCTGCTGATCCACGCCACGAAGCAGATCCTCGACCAGTGGGGCGAGGACGGCTGGGAGCTGGTCACCGTCCTGCCGAACCCGACGGGCGAGCAGCACGTCGCGTACCTCAAGCGTCCGAAGGGCTGATCGGCGTGAGCTGGAGCGAACGGCTGAAGGAGCTCGGCATCGAGCTGCCCGGCGTGGCCGCCCCGCTGGCCGCGTACGTGCCCGCCGTGCAGAGCGGCAAGCACGTCTACACCTCCGGCCAGCTGCCCTTCGTCGACGGCGTGCTGGCCGCGACCGGCAAGGTCGGCGCGGAGATCAGCCCCGAAGAGGCGAAGGGGCACGCGCGCACGTCGGCGCTCAACGCCGTCGCGGCCGTGCACGCCCTGGTCGGCATTGACAACGTCGCGCGGATCGTCAAGGTTGTCGGCTTCGTGGCTTCCGCGGAGGGCTTCACCGGTCAGCCCGCGGTCGTCAACGGCGCCTCCGAGGTGCTCGGCGAGATCTTCGGCGACGCGGGTGTCCACGCCCGCTCGGCCGTCGGCGTCGCGGAGCTGCCCCTGGGCTCGCCGGTGGAGGTCGAACTGATCGTGGAGGTGCAGTGATGGATCCGGACATCGAGCAGTCCACCCACGAGCTGCTGCTCCGGCTGGCCGGGCGGCTGCCCGACCAGCTGCTGTGGCGCTTCCGGGACTGGCTCGGCGAGGGCGCGATGGGCACCCTCGCCCGGACGCTGCCGAGGTCTTTGCTTAAGCACAGGATTGACCTCGACCAGACGGAGTACCGCCTGCTCGTGGCCGGGCTCATCCCGCACGGCGCCGACTGGCACCAGGTCAGTTCGACGCTGGGGGTAGACGACGTCTCCGAGAACCGGTACACATTCACGGCGAGTGCGCCCGAATGGGTTAACTCGGTCGACTCCGTGTCCGTTTTGATCCACGCAACGTTGCGAGGACGCCCGGACGTGGGGGAAGTGCGGCAGAGCTGGCGGCACGTCGGTGTGGTCGGGCAGGGCACCGCGAAGCGCGTCCTGCTGATCACCGCGCTGAACGGTCTGCCGAGGTTGACCGGCGAACTGCAGCGGGTGCTGCGCGTTCTGGGCGACGAAGAGCCCAGCGTCGAGGTCATCCCGTCGCGCTTCGCCATGCCGAGTTACCACCTGGCCGCGCTGGCCGACTCGGAGCTGGTCTGCGTGGGCGCGGTCACGGGGAACCGGCTAGTAGCCGCATAACGCTCGCCCGCCAGCGAGCTGGGAGGGAGCAAGGCAATGGTGGAGGTCCACGACGGCCCGCCCATGGACGGGTTCTCGGTGCCCCTGCGCCTGCACAACCTGTTGCTGGCCTTGGCGGGCCGGATCGACGACAGCGCGCTCACCGAAGCACGCGAGCTGATCGCCCGCGCGCACATCGACGAGGCCGTCGAGCTGACGACCGGCACGCTCATCGCGGGCCGGATCCCGGTCAGCTCCATCGAACAGCGCGAGCTCGCGCTGGTGCTGGAGATGAGCCGGTCGGACGCGACGCTGGCGAACGACCTGCTGGTCGACGAGGCCGATCCGGTCAACACGCACCGGTTCAGCGGCGAGAACTCCCCGGAGTTCGGCATCGCCGAGGCCCTCGACCGGACGCTGCAGGTGCTGCCGGACGTCCGGTCGGTGCACGCGGTGTGGCGCAACACCCCGGCCGGGAGCGTGCCGGGCGCGCTGCCGCAGCGCGTGGTGCTCGTCGAGCTGGGGCCGGAGGGCAACCCGCCCGCCGTCGCCTTCCGCGTCGACACGGCGCTGCGCCGGGCCGGCATCCACTCGGTCGTCGAGGTCAGCGGTCCGGGCGTCGCGCACTCCGAGTACCACCAGGCGGCTTCGGCGGCCGCATCGCCGGCCTGGGTGACCGGGAGCGCGACGTCGAGCACGTCGTCCTACCGGCCCGAGCCGGCCGCGAAGCCGGCGGCCGCCGCGTCGCCGGAACCGGTCGCGGAGTCGGGCAGCAGGCACAGCATGCGCTCGGGCGCGACGACGACCACGGCACCGGAGCCGGTCGCCCCGGTGGTGCCGATCGTTTCGCCGACGCCACCACCGGCTCCCGAGCCACCCCGCAAGGCGCGGTCGTCGGAACGGGCCGAGACGCGCGCGGAGCGCACGGCCGACCTGACGCCGGCCGAGGTCGCGCAGCTGCGGCAGGCGCTGGCCGAAGACCCGGAGAAGGGCCGCGAGATCGCCGCGGGCAAGCCGTCGATGCACGAGGTCGTCGAGCTGCCGGCGCTGGACCTGGACGACCCGAGCCTGAGCGAGCGCGACCGGGCGCTGCTGCGTGAACTGCACGCCGAGCTGGCCGAGCGCGAGCGGGCCGAAGCGGCGAAGATGCGGCTCAACGGCGCGTCCCGCTCCGGCGGCGACCAGCGCGGCTGGACCGCTCCTTGAGTCCTCCGTTGTGACCAGGCGGCACTTTCACGTGAAAGTGCCGCCTTTTCACTGTCTGGGATGCCACAACTGCGCGACGGAACGTCGGGTGGCGGAGGTATGTTTCCCGGGTGGAGCAGCCAAAGGAGTTTGTCTTCGACATCCCCGTCGGCGCCGGGGTAGCCACCCGCGCCAACACCGACGGGCCGCCCGCCGTCCCCAAGGACGCGGCCACGGTGATCCTCGTCCGTGACGGTGCCGAGGGCGTCGAGATCTTCCTGCAGCACCGGGTCAAGGGCATGCCCTTCGCCGGTGGCATGACGGTCTTCCCCGGCGGCGGGGTCGACAAGCGCGACGCCGACGCGTCCGTGGCGTGGGCCGGCCCCGGGCCGTCGTGGTGGGCTTCCCGCTTCGGCTGTGACGACGCGCTCGCGCGGGCATTGACCTGCGCGGCGGTGCGCGAGACGTTCGAGGAGTCCGGCGTGCTGCTCGCGGGCAGCGCCGACGAGGTCCTCACCGACGTCACGCCGTACGCGGCGGCGAGGCAGGCCCTGGAGTCCCGCGAGGTGTCGCTGGCCGCGTTCCTCGCCGACGCCGGGCTCACGCTGCGCGCGGACCTGCTGCGCCCGTGGGCGCACTGGATCACGCCCGAACAGGAGCCGCGCCGGTACGACACCCGGTTCTACGTCGCGAAGCTGCCGGAGGGCCAGCAGGCCGACGGCGCGACGTCGGAGGCGTCGAGCTCCGGCTGGCAGCGCCCGGAGGACGCGATCGCCGACGCCCGCGAAGGCCGCCGGATGCTGATGCCGCCGACCTGGCTGACGCTCAGCGAGCTGGCCGAGTTCGCGACGGCCGACGACGTGCTGAACGCGCAGCGCGAGATCGTCCGCATCGCGCCGACGCTCGTCCGGGAGAACGACCAGGTCCGCGTCGTGCTGGAGCGGCGATGAGCGCCCCGGCCTACGGCGTCCTGCGGCGGGTGTCGGAGACGGCGTCGGTGCTGCTCGAGAACAACCCGTCGTCGATGACGCTCGAAGGCACGAACAGCTGGGTGCTGCGGGCGACGCCGGAGCGGTCGGCGGTCGTCGTCGACCCCGGCTACCGCGATCTGGAACACCTCGAGCTGCTGGCCGGCGTCGGCGAGGTCGAGCTGATCCTGCTGACGCACTTCCACCCGGACCACGCCGAGGGCGCGCCGTGGTACGCCGAACGCGTCGGCGCGCCGGTGCGCGCGTTCGACCCTTCGCTCTGTCTCAATGCGACGTCCATTGAGGACGGTGAACTGATTTCCGCCGGTGGCTTGGAGATCCGGGTGCTGCACACCCCGGGGCACACCGACGACTCCGTGTCGCTGGTGCTCGACGGCCAGGTGCTGACCGGTGACACCGTGCTCGGCCGCGGCACCACCGTGCTGCACGACCTCGGTGACTACCTGCGGTCCCTGCGTAAGCTGATCGAGCTGCCGGCGGGCACCCTCGGGCTGCCGGGGCACGGTCCAGAGCTGCCCGATCTGCCCGCGACCGCGCGCGAGTACCTTGCCCATCGGGAACAGCGGCTCGATCAGGTGCGTTCGGCCTTGCAGGTGCTCGGGGCGGACGCCACACCGCGCCAGGTCGTCGAGGTCGTCTACGCCGACGTCGACCGGGCACTGTGGGCGCCCGCCGAATGGAGCGTGCAGGCGCAGCTGGACTACTTGCGGTCGGAGGGACAGGGATGAGCAACGTCGAGGTGGAGTTCTACTGGCGGCCCGGGTGCGGGTTCTGCGCGGCACTCGACCGGCCGATGTCGAAGAGCGGCTTCACCGTCCGGAAGATCAACATCTGGGAGGACCCGGCCGCGGCCGCGCGCGTGCGCGAGGTCGCGAACGGGAACGAGACCGTCCCGACGGTGATCGTCGGCTCGGTCGCGATGGTCAACCCGTCGTTCGCCGAGGTCGAAGCCGCGGTCAAGGCCGCTCAGGCGGCCTGAGCGCCTCCCACTCCAGGCTGGGCCGCTTTCCGTGCAGGAAGGCGGCCCAGACCCTGCGCAGGCCGGCTTCCTCTTCGAGGCTCTTCGGCGCGCCTTCGAGCATCGGCGCGTCCCAGACGTCGTGGGTGCCGAACAGGAACGGGATGTCGACGCAGTGGCACGCGCCGAACCGGTTGCCGGGCGCCTGCCAGTCGAAGCGGTAGACGACCGCGTCGAGCTTCCCGGCGAGCCGCGGGACGTCGGCAGCGAAGAACGCGCTGGTCGCTTTGTCGACGACGTCTTGGGGTGCGTCGGGGACGAACGCGCGCAGCTCGTCCCGCGTCCAGCTGATGAGTGCTTCGCCGCGCGGCGCCGCCTCGATGAGGTCGTCCGCGACGAGGTCGCAGTCGGCGACGAGCTGGAACGGCGGTTCGAGCGAACCGGGCTTCGCCGTCTTCGCGGCGACCTTGAGCTGTGCTTCGAGCAGCTTGTCCAGTGTGGTCGTACGGACGTCCACTTCTTGGTGCAGCAGCAAGGCGTTCCGGTTCGCCTCGTCCCAAGTGGACGGTCGCATCCCGAGCGGCGCGCTCTGCAGGGCGATCCGCTTGACCAGGTTCTTGGTCCGGGGCGACGACCAGAGCGCGAGCGTCGACTGGGCGCCCGCCGACTGACCGCCCAGGGTGACCTCGGCGGGATCCCCGCCGAACGCGGCGATGTTGTCGCGGACCCATTCGAGGGCCGCGAGCTGGTCGGCGAGACCGAGGTTGGGCGGAACTCCTTCGGTGGCCAGGAAACCGAGGGCGCCGAGCCGGTAGTTGAGCGTCACCACGACGGCGTCCGCCTCGCGGGCCAGGCGCGTGCCGGTGTACCAGACCTGACCGCCCGAGCCGCTGGAGAACCCGCCGCCGTGGATCCAGACCAGCACCGGACGGCGGCCGGTGGTCGAGGGCGTGAAGACGTTGAGCGACAGGCAGTCCTCGCTCTGCGGCAGCGGCATCGGCCCGAGGGCGTGTTCGAGCCGGGACGGCGGTTGCGGCGCCGCGGACCCGGGTTCGAGGGCGTCGCGGACGCCGGTCCACGGCTTCGGCGGGGCCGGCAGCTCGAAGCGTTTTGCTTCCGCGTAAGGGATTCCTCGGTACACGCCATTCGTCCCGCGGACCTGACCACCGGTCGTTTCGACGATCATCGTGCCTCTCGTATGACGCCGAGGCCGACGACGAGACCTCGTGAACATCGCTGACGACTCCGGGCGCGTGACTCAGCGGGCCAGCATCGGCATCAGATAGTACGTCAGCGCCACCTCCCCGGCCGCGACGTCGGCCGCCCGCAGGACGCACGCGCGCATCCCCGGCTGGATGGACAGCACCACTCGCTCGCCGAGGAACGCGCCCAGCGCGTCCAGCAGGTACCTCGCCTGGAAGGACGGGGACGTCCGGCCGCCGCTGACGTCCGCCTTCAGGGTTTCCTCGGCTTCGCCCGTGTCCTGGCGGGCGCTCGCCAGGCGGACCTGGGTGTCGCCGACCTCCAGGGTCAGCACCCGGCGGTCCTCCGCGTACACCCCGACGCGGCGGACGGCCGCCGCGAGGGCGTCCGCGTCCAGCGTGACGGTGGTGTCGACCGCTCCCGACGGGATGGCCTCCTCCGACAGGAAGCCCGCGTCGAGGACGGCGGTGCCGACCAGGCCGCCCGCCCAGCTCAGGCCGAACCGGCCGGGGCCGGTGTGGAGCCCGACGACGCCGCGAGCCTGCCTCGCCGCCTCGGTCAGCAGGGCCGCGGGCACCAGGACGTCCAGCGAACCCGGCGACCGCAGTGGCAGCCGGGCGACCGCCATCCGGTAGCGGTCCGACGCCGTCAGTGTCAGCTCACCATCGCCCGCCTGGACGCGGACGCCGGTGAACAGCGGCAGCGGGTCGTCCTTGGCCGCCGTCCCGGCGACGATCCGCAGGGCCGAGGCGAATGCTGGACCGTCCACTTCGGACACTCGGGGTAGCTCCGAAGCCGGCGATTCGGCAACGGAGAGCAACGGCAGGGCGAACCGGGCCTGGTCGAGGCGCAGCGCCAGCCTGCTGCCCTCGACGACCACGCGTACCGGCTCCGCGCCCAGCATCTTCAGCGTCTCGGCGAGCGGAGCCGCCGGCACGGCCACCTCGCCGTCGGTGTGGGTGGTCGCCGGGCAGTCGAACCGGACCGTGAGATCCGGGTCGCGGCCGGCGACCGTCAGCCCCGCCGCGTCCGCCCGCAGCCGCAGCGCGGTGCGCGCGGGCAGCAGGCGCGACGCGGCGGAGACGGCCGCCGAGAGGCGGTGGGCAGGCGCGGTGACGTCCATGCCCGAAAGCTAGCGCCGACCACCGACAAAAACGGCTCAGACGCTGGTCAGCGCCACCTGGGAGGCCGCGGGCCGGGTGACCGGCCGCATCGTGCCGCGCAGCAGCCAGACGACGCCGGCGAGCACCACTCCGGCGACACTCGCCACCAGGAACGCCGTGCTCGGGCCCGCGTGCTCGACGACGTACCCGCTGACCGACTGGCCCATCGCCAGCCCCAGCGTCACCGCCGTCAGCACCCAGCCGAACGCCTCCGCGGCCGTGCCCTCGGGCGCGACCACCTCGATCGCCGCCGAGTGGGCCGTGGACTGCGGGGTGATCAGCGCGCCCGCGACGAGCATCGCCAGCGCCAGGCCCCACAACGACGACGGCCACGCGAGCAGCGCCACCAGCGCGCCGAACCCGCCCAGCAGCACCGGCAGCCGCAGGCCGAGCCGGCGGGGCCACGGCGAAAGGCTGTACAGGACGCCGAACGCGACCGAGCTCAGCGACCACGCCGACAGCAGCAGTCCACCCACCGAGGCGTGCCCGGCTTCGGTGGCCGACGCCGGCACGGCGACCTCGACGAACCCGATCACGATGCCGAAGCCGAGCGCGGCCACGGCGACCGTCCGCATGCCGGGGCTCGACAGCGCACCCAGCAGCGAGCTGCGCGAACTGACCGCCGGGCCCCAGGCCCGCACGGCCGGGCTCAGCGCGAACAGCACCGCGCCGGTGAACTGGAGGGCGACCCCCAGCACCAGGCCGGTACCCGCCCACGGCGCCATGACCAGCAGCCCGGCCACACCGGGGCCGAGGATGAAGAAGACCTCCATGCTGATCGCCTCGTACGAGAACGCCGCGTTGCGCGCGCCGCCCGGCGGCAGCAGGCGGGTCCACAGGGCCCGCGACGCCGACCCGACCATCGGCTCCGACAGCCCGGTGGCCGCACCCAGCGCGACCAGCACGGCGGTCGGCGCGTGCGACTCGATCGCGGTGACGAGCGTGGCCATCAGCAGCGCCAGCAGGGTGGCGACGACGAGCAGCGGACGCGTCGGCCCGAACCGGTCGATCAGCCTGCCCTGGATCACCGCGCCCACCGAGACACCGGCGAGCGAGCCGGCCGAGACGAGCCCGGCTGCCGCGAAGGAACCGGTCTCACGCTGGACGTAGAGCAGGGCCGAGATGCCGATCATGGCGATCGGCAGGCGGGCGAGCACGGACGCGACGGCGGGCCGCCGGGCCGCGCGGGTCGTCAGCGCGGTGCGGTAGTCGGCGAGGGACGTACGGCTTTCGTGGTTCGAGGCAGACTGGGACACGCGTGCCAGTATGCCGCAGAGTGGTACGTGAGTACCAGTTATTTGACGGTCAGGTGCGTCACCGGCATCCTGAACGGATCTTGGTGCCGAAGTGGGACGGTCTCGATCCGGTAACACTCACGACATTCTCCGTGGACTCCTGCAACGAAACGGCGCAGATGGCGTCCTTGAGAGTGAATGGCCTTGAATTCGTGGGTATGGGCCGTGATGGTTGGACAACAGCACAGAAACCCAACTCCCTCCGGCATACGGGTCGGGGCCTGGTTCGGAGGGTGGGGAGCGCGGATCGTCGGGGGATGGTCCGCGCGACGAACGAAGAGCCGGTGCGCCACGTCGGGGGTGGCGCCCGGCTCTTTGTTTTTCTACGAGAAAGGCCTCCTGACCCGCAGGTCAGGAGGCCTTTCTCGTAGAGGAAAAGGGGATCAGCGAGCGCGGCGCGCCAGGCGCTCCGGGTCCAGGATCAGGACGCTCTTGCCTTCCAGCCGCAGCCAGCCGCGGTGCGCGAAGTCGGCCAGCGCCTTGTTCACGGTCTCGCGGGAGGCGCCGACGTACTGGGCGATCTCTTCCTGCGTCAGGTCGTGCGTGACCCGCAGCAGGCCCGCCTCCTGGCTGCCGAACCGCTGCGCGAGCTGCAGCAGCGCCCGCGCCACGCGGCCCGGGACGTCGGTGAAGATCAGCTCGGCGACCATGTTGTTCGTCCGGCGCAGGCGGCGCGCGACCACGCGCAGCAGCTGCTCGGCGATCTCCGGCCGGGTCGAGATCCACTGCCGCAGGGCGGGCCGGTCCATCGTGACGGCGCGGACCTCGGTGACCGTGGTCGCGCTCGACGTCCGGGGGCCGGGGTCGAAGATCGACAGCTCGCCGAACATGTCGGACGGGCCGAAGATGCCCAGCAGGTTCTCGCGGCCGTCCGGGGACTTGCGGCCGATCTTCACCTTGCCGGACTGGATGATGTAGAGCTTGTCGCCGGGTTCACCCTCGTTGAAGATGACATGGCCGCGGGGGAACTCCACGGATTCCAAGGTCTGGGCCAGCGCCTCCGCCGCTGCCGGCTCCACACCCTGGAAAATGCCCGCACGGGCCAGGGTTTCGTCCACCTCGGGTGCCTCCTCGTCGAGAAACGATCACGCTCGGCGTCGGTCGCAGAGCGTGACGCCAGTCACTTGCGCGTCAGTCTAGGGCGTACTCGCGAGATCGCCTGTCGGGCACGCGGCCCGGCAAACGATCTCGTCCGAACGTGGAGCCTAACTCCGCACGCGACGCGCGCGTAGCCTGGCTGCCCGTCCGCCCAGCCTACGCAGCCGGAACAGCTCCAGCGCACGCCCGATGCCGTGCCCGTAGAGCGCCCGCACCTCGTTGGGCTGCGCCTGCTCGAGGAACTCCTCGACCTCGTTCTCCTGCACCGCGACGTGCTTCAACCGGCTCTCCACCCGCTCCATGAACAGGGCGAAGAACATGATCACCAGGGGGACCAGGATGACGAACCAGACGGTCATGACCGGCCCCCCGCACGCAGCCCGAAACACTCAGTGAAAAGCATCTACTCCAGATCCTCGCTCATGGCGGCCGGAAACTGCGCCGAGGTGGTGCTCTGGCGTGTCGGTCGTCCACCGGTGCTGTGCCCGGCTCGTCCGACGGCGCCCGTAGGCTATCGGGGTGCCACCTGCCACCACGAACGCCCCCCGTGAGGGCGCTGGTGAAAGCCGGTTAGCTCTGGTGAGACGCGCCAGGCGGATGAAGCGTTGCCTCGACGACGTGTATCCCGACGCCCACTGCGAGCTCGACTTCACCACACCACTGGAACTGCTGGTCGCGGTCGTCCTGTCCGCGCAGACCACCGACGTCCGGGTGAACCTCGTCACGCCCGCGCTGTTCAAGCGCTACCGGACCGCCGCCGACTACGCCGGTGCCGACCGCCCCGAGCTGGAGGAATACCTCCGGTCGACGGGCTTCTACCGGGCCAAGGCCAACTCCGTCATGGGGCTCGGCGCGGCCCTGGTCGAGCGCTTCGGCGGCGAGGTGCCCGGCAAGCTCGAGGACCTCGTCACGCTGCCCGGTGTCGGCCGCAAGACGGCCAACGTCGTGCTCGGGAACGCCTTCGACGTGCCGGGGATCACCGTCGACACCCACTTCGGCCGGCTGGTCCGGCGCTGGGGCTGGACGGCGGAGGAGGACCCGGTCAAGGTCGAGCACGCGGTCGGCGAGCTGATCCCCCGCAAGGAGTGGACGATGCTCTCGCACGGGGTGATCTTCCACGGCCGCCGCGTCTGCCACGCCAAGAAGCCCGCCTGCGGCGCCTGCCCGCTGGCCAAGGACTGCCCGTCGTACGGCACCGGCCCGACCGGGTTCGAGGAAGCCGCGAAGCTGGTCAAAGGCGTCGAAAAGGACCACATCCTGGCGCTGGCGGCGCCCCGGTGACAACCGTCACCAAGTGGGCGCTGGCCGCCGCGGTGCTGGTGGTGGCGCTGATCGTCGCGCTGCTGCCGCGCGGGGGCCCGGACACCGCGGCGAAGCCGTCGGAGGACCTCGCGCCCGCGCGGTCCGCGGCGGCGCTGCAGCCGTGCCCGCCGTCGAGCCCGGCGGCGCCGGTGAAGCAGCTCGAAGGCGTCCGCGCGGACTGCCTCGGTGACGGCGGGAGCGTCGACGTCGGCAAGGCACTGGCCGGCGCTCCGGTGCTGCTCAACGTGTGGGCGTCGTGGTGCGAGCCGTGCAAGACGGAGCTGCCCGTGCTGCAGGAGTACACGAAGCAGCCGGGTGCCGTGCGGGTCCTCGGCGTCCAGGTGCAGAGCCCGGCGGAGGACGGCTTGAACCTGCTGGCGAAGCTGGGCGTGCACCTACCGTCGGTGTTCGACGGTGGCGGCCAGGCCGGCCCGGTCCGGACGGCCTTGAAGGTGCCCTCGTCGCTGCCGGCGTCCTACCTGGTCACCGCCGCGGGCGAGGTGCGGTTCATCGCGAACCCGCGCGTCTTCGGGAACACTGACCAGGTGCGCGCGGCAGTGGCGGGGGCAGGGGAGGGAAAACCGTGATCGGACCGCTGGTCGAGCCGGAGTCGGTCCCGGAATGGCTCCGGCCGCTGGTCAAGGTCAGCGCCGAGGTCGACTCGAAGACGTTCACCCGGTTCAGCCCGCCCGACGGCGCCTACACCCGCTCGGCCGCGGTGCTCATCCTCTTCGGCGAGGACGCCACCACCGGCGAACCGGACGTCCTCCTGCAGCGACGCGCCGACACGCTGGGCTCGCACGCCGGCCAGGTCGCCTTCCCGGGCGGCGGCGCCGAGGACGGTGACGGCGGCCCGGTCGGCACGGCGCTGCGCGAGGCCGAGGAAGAGACCGGGGTCGTCCCGTCGGGCATCCGGCCGGTCGCGGTGCTGCCGGAGCTGTTCGTCCCGGTGTCCGCGTTCGCCGTGACGCCGGTGCTGGCCTACTGGGCCGAGCCGTCGCCGGTGCACGCCGTCGACCCGGGCGAGACGGCGTCCGTGGCCCGTGTCCCGGTGGCCGACCTCGTCGACCCGGCCAACCGCTTCACGGTCAAGAAGGCCGGCGCGCCGTGGAAGGGCCCGGCCTTCGAGGTTTCGGGCCTGTTCGTGTGGGGGTTCACCGCCGGATTGCTGTCCGTGCTGCTCGGCCTGGGAGGCTGGGAGCGCGAATGGGACCAGGACGACGTCCGGGACCTCGACGAGGCGCTGGCCGCGTACCAGGCGCGAGTGGCGAGCGAGGAGTGACTTTGAACTGGGTCGATGTGCTGGTGCTGCTGCTGGCCGTGCTGGCGGCGGTGTCCGGCGCATACCAGGGCGTGATCATCGCGCTGCCGTCGCTGGTCGGCGTCGTGCTCGGCGCGATCGTGGGCATCAAGCTGGCGCCCGTGGTGGTCTCGTTCTTCGACGACCCGGTGTGGAAGGTCGCCTTCGCCGTCGCGACCGTGGTGTTCCTGGTCGCCTTCGGTGAGGCGATCGGCGTCTACGTCGGACGGCGGCTGCGGCAGAAGATCAACCCGGACAAGCTCTCCGGTATCGACAAGACGCTCGGCGCGATCGTGCAGGCCGCGGTCGTGTTCGTGGTGGCGTGGCTGCTCGCGACCTCGCTGACCACGGTGTCGGCCATCCCGTGGCTGCCACGGGCGATCAACAACTCGGTGGTGCTCGGCAAGGTCAACGACGCCATGCCGGCGGTCGCGCAGGACCTCCCGAGCCAGCTGCGCAAGCTGCTCGACGCATCCGGCTTCCCGTCGATCACCGACCCGTTCGAGAAGGCCCCGACGGCGGACACGTCGCCGCCGGACCCGGCCCTGCAGAGCAGCGCGACCGTTCAGCAGCTGCACGGCAGCGTCGTCAAGATCCGCGGCACCGCCAGCTCCTGCTCGCGGTCGCTGGAGGGCAGCGGGTTCGTGATCTCGCCGCAGCGGGTGATGACGAACGCGCACGTCGTGGCCGGTACCGACACCGTCGGCATCGAGACCACCCAGGGCGACTACCCGGCCCGGGTCGTCTACTTCGACCCCGAGGTCGACATCGCCGTGCTGGCCGTGCCGCGGCTGCGGGCCCCGGCACTGCAGTTCGCGCCGGAAACCGCCCGGGCGGGGGACAGCGCGATCGTGCTCGGCTACCCGCTCGACGGCCCGTACCGCGCGACCCCGGCCCGCGTGCGCGGCCGGATCAACCTGCGCGGACCGGACATCTACGAGGCCAACACCGTGCAGCGGGACGTCTTCACGGTCCGCGCGGAGATCCGCAGCGGCAACTCCGGCGGCCCGATGGTGACCCCGGACGGCCGGGTCATCGGCGTCGTGTTCGGCGCGGCGGTGGAGGACCCGGAGACCGGCTTCACGCTGACGGCCGAACAGGTCCGCGCGGAGGTGGACGCGGCGCCGTCGCAGACGACGAACGTGTCGACCGGCTCCTGCGCCGCCTGACGCCCGTCCCGCAGCGCGAGACCGTGGATGCGGACGTTCCGTCGCTGGAGCGGGCGAAGAACGCCGTCACGCTCGGCTGAGGAAGTCCGCCAAGGCCGCCGACGTGCGGTCCGGCACTTCGAGGTGGGGGAAGTGCCCGACGCCCGGCCAGAACTCCGGCTCGGCGTGCGGGCCCGCCCAGCGCACGGACGACGTCGCCGTCTCCGGGAGGATGCAGGTGTCGTCGGCGCCGTGCAGCTGCAGTGTCGGCGCCGCGATCCGGCGGCCGACGGCGTCGGTGAACCGGCGCCCCTCGCCGCGGAACTGGGCGCGGAACGCCCAGCGGTAGTACTCCAGGGCGCTGTGCGCGACCCCCGGCACGAGCATCGCCTGCCGGAACGACGCCGTGCTTTCGGAGAAGTCCGAAGTGGACCGCCAGGGCTCGCCGGCCCACGCGGCGAACAGGTCCTCGACGGCTTGGGCGTCTTCGCGGACCAGCCACTTCTCCGGCGCCATCGGCATCTGGAAGCGGAAGAGGTGCCCGGCCGCGCGGCCCTGACCACGCCAGAGCGTCCGGGCGATCGACGACCGCAGCGCGAGCGGGTGGGCGCCCCCGATCGCCGTCACCGACGACACGAGCCGGGGGTGCAGCGCGGCGACCGTCCAGGCGAGCATGCCGCCCCACGCGTGCCCGACCAGGTGCGCGCGCCGCGCGCCGAGGGACTTCACGAGCCCGCCGATGTCCCCGGCGAGCGTCCAGGCGTCGTAGCCCCGCGGGGGTTTGTCGGAGTCGCCGTAGCCGCGCAGGTCGACGGCGACCGCGCGGAACCCGGCGTCGGCCAGCGCCTTCAGCTGGTGGTGCCAGGTCCACCAGAACTCGGCGAACCCGTGCAGCAGCACCACGACGGGGCCTTCGCCGAGCTCGGCGACGTGCAGCCGGATGCCGTTCGCGGACACGTCGCGGTGCGCCCACGGTCCGCCGGTCCGGACGATCGACGGGTCGGGGGACGCGTGCAACGAACTCAGTCGCGCGTGGTGGTCAAGTCGGCTTCGGGCGCCTTCTGCGGCTTCAGCGCGGCGGCGGTCTCCTTGACACTGGCGATCGTCCGCTCGGGTGCCTTGAACTTCTTCACCTTGCGGTAGCCGAGGAACCCGGCGCCGAGCGCGACCAGCAGCATCAGGACGAACACGATGCCGAACGCGCCCCAGCGGTGGACGGGCCGGAACCAGTCCGCGAAACCTTCGGCCAGGAAGAAAAAGAAGAAGAACGAGCTGTACAGGATGACGGTCAGCGCGATCAGGAAGTAGACGGCCCCCTTGAGGCCCTTCTTCACCTCGCCGACCAGCTCGGACTTCGCCAGCTCCATCTCGGCCCTGACCAGGGTGGAGATGTGCTGGGTCGCGTCGCCGACGAGACGGCCGAGGGACTGGTCGCCGGGGACGTCGGTGTCGGAGGACAGCGGGAGGTAAGGCACGGCCCCCACGCCGTCGGGGCCGGTGCGTTCGTGTTTGGGGCTGCTCACCGGGTCATCGTGCCATGACGCCCTGGAGCGGGCGCGGCGGACCGGGCGAGTGTCGGCGATCAATCCGCTTCGGCGTGCACCTTGCTCCGCCTCAGCAGCATCACGGCGGCCAGCAGGGACGCGATTCCGGAGGCGATCAGCACGGCCGCCTTCGCCAGTTCGCTCGCGTCGCCGGGCAGCGCCAGCTCCGCGATCAGCAGGCTGACCGTGAACCCGACCCCGCCGAGCACCGACAACGCGCCGATGTCACGCCAGCCCACGTCGCGGGGCTTCTCGGCGACCTTGAGCCGCACGGCCAGCCAGCTCGCGCCGAAGATCCCGACGACCTTGCCGACGAGCAGGCCGGCGAGCACGGCGAGCGGCAATGCCGTCGTGAGCACCTGGCCGAGCGAGTCACCGCTGACCGAGATCCCGGCCGCGAACAGCGCGAAGAGCGGCACGGCCACGGCCGCCGACCACGGCTGCAGCCGGTGCTCGAGCCGCAGGGCCGGCGCCTCGGCCTCACCCTCGTCGGCCCGGACGCGGGTGAGCAGGCCCAGCGCGACGCCGGCGATCGTCGCGTGGATGCCCGCCGAGTGCACCGCGACCCAGGTGACCAGCGCGAGCGGCACGTAGATCCACGGCGTCCGGACCCGCCGGTGCTGCAGGTAGGCGTAGAGCGCGAGCGCCACGACGGCGACACCCACCGCCACCAGGTCGAAGCCGGTCGTGAAGACGACGGCGATGACGATGATCGCGCCGAGGTCGTCGACGACGGCCAGCGACAGCAGGAACACCCGTGCGCTCGAGGGCAGGTTGGACGCCGTCAGCGCGAGCACGCCCAGTGCGAACGCGATGTCCGTCGCGACCGGGATGGCCCAGGCCCGGTCGATCCCCGGGGTCCCCCAGCCGACGCCCAGCGCGACCAGCGCGGGCACGATCATGCCGCCGACCGCGGCGACGACCGGCAGCACGGCCTGCCGGAACCGCGACAGCTCGCCGATGACGAGCTCGCGCTTGAGCTCCAGCCCGGCGACGAAGAAGAACAGCGCGAGCAGGCCGTCTTTCGCCCAGTCGCCGATCGTGAGGTTCAGGTGGAGGAGCTCCGGGCCGAGCCGGAAGTCGCGCAGGGCGTCGTAGCTCTCGCGCAGCGGGGAGTTGGCCCAGAGCAGCGCGACCGCGGTCGCGCCCAGCAGGATCAGCCCGCCGGTGGTCTCGGTGCGCAGGTAGCGAGCGAACTCGCTCAAGGGACGGGACACGGCGGCTCCTGGGGTCGCTGATCACTGTTGCCGACCAGACTTCCCGGCGCACCTTGACGGTATTTTAATACCTTTCGTCACCGAACGTTATGGCCGGGACCACACCTGGTGCCGGTGGTGGGTCACACGTTGTCCTCATAGCATGCGAACCGACAACGAAGTCCAGACAAAGGAAGACTCAGTTGTGAGCACCTCCACCGAGGTCCAGCAGGACACGAGGTTCTTCGGGCACCCACGAGGGCTGGCGAACCTCTTCGGCGTCGAGATGTGGGAGCGGTTCTCCTACTACGGGATGCTCAGCATCCTGCCGTTCTACCTGTACTACGAGATCGACCGCGGCGGGCTCGCCCTGCCGAAGGCCCCGGCGCTCGGCATCGTCGGCGCGTACGGCGGCCTGGTCTACCTCGCGACCGTGGTCGGGTCGTGGGTCGCGGACCGGCTGCTCGGCTCCGAGCGGACGCTGTTCTACAGCGCCGCGCTCATCATGCTCGGGCACATCAGCCTGGCCGTGCTCCCGGGCCTCGTCGGCCTCGGCATCGGTCTCGCCTGCGTCGCGATCGGCAGCGGCGGGCTGAAGGCGAACGCGACCGGCATCGTCGGCACGCTCTACGCGCCCGACGACGAACGCCGCGACGGCGGCTTCACGATCTTCTACATGGGCATCAACGTCGGCGCCTTCGTCGGCCAGATCCTCACCGGCCTCGTCTGGGGCAACGAGAACGACCACCGGTTCCACCTCGCCTTCGGCCTCGCCGCGGTGGGCATGGCGTTCGGCCTGATCCAGTACTCGCTGGGCCGGAAGAACCTGCCGGACAAGGCGGGCGAGGTGCCGAACCCGCTGCCGGCGTCGAACCGGCGGCTGGTCGTCGGCGGCGTGGTCGTCGTCCTCGCCCTGATCGTCGTGCTGCTGCTCAGCGGAATCGTCACCGCGGAGAACCTGGCCGACGTCGTGATCTGGACCGTCGGGATCATCTCGGTCATCTACTTCGCGGTGATCCTCTCCAGCCGCAAGCTCAGCGGCGACGAGCGCAGCCGGGTCTACTCGTTCATCCCGATGTTCATCGCCAGCGCCGCGTTCTTCTCGCTCTACCAGCAGATCTTCACGGTGCTCGCGACCTACGCCGACACCCGGCTGAACCGCCGGATCTTCGGCTGGGAGGTGCCGATCCCGTGGGTCGGCTCGGTCGGCCCGGTCTGGGTCATCCTGTTCTCCCCGCTGTTCGCGCTGCTGTGGACGAAGCTGGGTTCGCGGCAGCCGTCGTCACCGCTGAAGTTCGTCGGCAGCACGATCGTCATGGGCGTCGCGTTCCTGCTGTTCCTGCCGTTCACCGGCACGGGCACGAACGGCACCCCACTGATCGCGATGGTGCTCATCCTGGCCGTGTTCACCCTCGGTGAGCTGGGGCTCTCGCCGGTCGGGCTGTCGCTGGCCACGAAGCTGGCGCCGGAGGCGTTCCGCACCCAGATGGTCGCGCTGAACTTCCTGTCGATCTCGTTCGGCACGGCCATGTCGGGCAAGCTCGCCCAGTACTACTCGCCCGACCACGAGGGCGCGTACTTCGGCATCGTCGGCGGTGTCGCCATCGCCATCGGCATCCTGCTGTTCCTCGCGTCGCCGTTCATCCGCCGGATGATGAAGGGCGTGCACTAACCGACGGTGACGCCGAAGAGCACACCGACGAAGTACGTCACCACCATCGTGAGGGCGCCGACCCCGACGTTGCGCAGGATCGCGCGTCCCACGTTCGCGTCGCCGAGCCTCGCGCTGATCAACCCGGTCAGCGTGAGGCCGACGACGACCGCGGCCGCGCAGGCCCAGACCCGCAGGGAGACGCCGGTCCAGGCGATGGCCAGGAGCGGCAGCAGCGCGCCGACGGAGAACGCGACCAGCGACGCCCACGCCGCCTGCCACGGGCTGGTCAGGTTGCCCGGATCGATGCCCAGTTCGGCCTCGGCGTGCGCCTGCAGCGCGTCGTTTTCGGTCAGCTCGCGGGCAACCTGCTTGGCCAGCTCGGGTGAGAGGCCCTTCTGCCGGTAGATGTCGGCGAGCTCCTGCTCCTCGGCCTCCGGCATGGTCTTCAGTTCCTGCTTCTCCAGCCGGATCAGCGCCTGCTCGGTGTCGCGCTGGGTGCTGACCGAGACGTACTCCCCGCCGGCCATGGAAAACGCCCCGGCGACGAGCCCGGCGATCCCGGCGGTGAGGATCGTGGTGCTGTCCGTGGTCGCCCCGGCGACCCCGACGACGATGCCCGCGACCGACACGATCCCGTCGTTCGCCCCGAGAACCCCGGCGCGCAGCCAGTTGAGCTTGCCGCCCACACCTTCGTGCGGCTCATGGGGGTGCGTTCCGATCACCTGACAAGTGAAACACAACCGGGTTCCTGAGAGAGTCCTCAGTGGACTTCTCGCTCAGCGGAACATTCGGTCATGATGGGCGGCATGGACGAGCAAGTGTGGCAGCCGCTGGTGACGGTGGAGGGCCTCCCGCTCCAGGGCGGCGAGGGCCGGTTCCGGCTGCTGGAGAGCGCGGACTCGGGCCTGGCCTACCTGATCCACTACCCGGCCGGGGTGGGTTCGCCGCTCCACGCGCACGACCACGACTCGATCGTGTACGTCCTGTCCGGTCGCCTGCGCGGCTCCGTCGACGGGGTGGAGGCGGTACTGGAACCGGGCGATTCGGCGGTGCACCCGCGCGGGGTGTCACACCAGGTGGAGGCGCTGACGGACTCGATGTGGGTCGAGTTCAAGTCCCCGTTGCCCGCCCAACCCCCCATCGCCTGAACTGGTCTGGCGTTTCGACCCTTCAATCACGCGTGTCGACCCTCCAGACATGTGTCGACTGTCCAAGCGCGCGCCGTTGGCCAGCGGATCACGTGAGCCGACCATCGCGGTGCGCGAGCCGACCTTCCAGGTGCGCGAGCCGACCGTCCGAGTACGCGAGCCGACCGTCCAGGTACGTGAGCTGACTCTTCGGGTACGCGAGCCGACCGTCGGAGGTGCTGAGTCGACCTCCAGATACGCGAGCCGACCCTCCAGGTACGTGAGCTGACTCTTCGGGTACGCGAGCCGACCGTCGGAGGGTGCTGAGTCGACCTCCAGATACGCGAGCCGACCCTCCAGGCACGCGAGCCAACTGTCCGAGTACTCGAGCCGGCCTTCAGGTGCGTGAGCCCAACCCCGCCGGCCCGGCCTCGCGCCTCGGCTGATACCGGATTCCGAGCGGCCGCGCAAACGTCCATCCACAGTCGCCTGAGTTGTCCACAGATCGCCGAGCGGCCCGTTTTCGCAGGTGGGGGCCAGTAGACTGGACAGGGGACGCCCCCCGGGAAGGGTGGGGGCTGCCTTTTCGGGGCCGAGGCCGCGGGGTGCACAAAAGCGGAAACGCCCGGCCCCGCCAATGCGGAACCGGGCGCTTCCTGGGAAGAAAGCTGAGACTCAGGCGTCCAGCTCGGCGAGGGCCTGCTTGGCCTTCTCGAGCTCGGCTTCCAGCGCGGCGACCTTCGCGGCCTGCGCCTCGCGGGCCTGGTTGATCACCTCGTCGATCGGGCCGGACAGGTCGGAGTGCAGCTCCTTCGCCGCGCGCGACACCGCGGCGGCGGGGATCTCCAGGCCCTTCGCGACCCACTTGGAGCCGTTCTTCAGCTCGGCCTGCCATTCGCCATCGGCGGTGCCGGTGACGGTCAGGATCAGCTCGACCGTGCGGGTCTTCTTCGCCGTCGACGCGGTCGCCGCACCCTTCGGGCGGCCGCGCTTGGGCTTGGGGGCCTCTTCGGCGGCGGGCTCGGCCGGAGCCGGGTCCTCCGAAGCCGAGGGGGCCGGGTCCTCCGAAGAGGTGGACGCGGACTCGGTGACGGTCGTCGCCTCGTCAGTGGCAACGGCGGGCGCCTCAGGGGTCGCCGAAGCCGTTTCCTCGTCGTGCGTCAGGACATCCACGGTCATCGTCGTGTCGTCTCCTTGCCCGGGAAGGGGGTGTGGTTCGCGGCACAGTGTAGAACATGCGTTCGACGCATGCCGCGCGGGGGTGTCATGACAGAGCCCTCCCGGCGCGAAGCCGGAAGGGCTCTGACAACGAGAACGCTAGCTCACTCCTCGGACTTGCCCGTCTTCAGGCCCGACGAGATCAGGTCCATCACCGTCGAGTCGGCCAGCGTGGTGACGTCGCCGACCTGCCGGTTCTCCGCGACGTCGCGGAGGAGACGGCGCATGATCTTGCCCGAGCGCGTCTTCGGCAGCTCCGGCACGACCATGATCTGCCGCGGCTTCGCGATCGGCCCGATCTCCTTCGCGACATGGTTGCGCAGCGCCTGGATGGCCTCCTCGCCGCCGTCCACCGCGTTGCCGCGCAGGATGACGAACGCGACGATGCCCTGCCCGGTCGTCGGGTCCGACGCGCCGACGACCGCCGCCTCGGCGACCGTCGGGTGCGAGACGAGCGCCGACTCGACCTCGGTCGTCGAGATGCGGTGGCCGGACACGTTCATCACGTCGTCGACGCGGCCCAGCAGCCAGATGTCACCGTCGTTGTCGTACTTCGCGCCGTCGCCGGCGAAGTAGAAGCCCTGGTCCTTGAAGCGCGACCAGTACGTCTCCTTGTAGCGCTCTTCGTCGCCCCAGATGCCGCGCAGCATCGACGGCCACGGCTGGTCGAGCACGAGGTAGCCACCGCCGCCGTGCGGCACTTCGGACGCCTGGTCGTCGACGATCTTCGCCGAGATGCCCGGCAGCGCCTTCTGCGCCGAACCCGGCTTGGTGGACGTGACGCCCGGCAGCGGCGAGATCATGATCGCGCCGGTTTCGGTCTGCCACCACGTGTCGACGATCGGCGCCTTGCCCGCGCCGATGTTCTCGCGGTACCAGATCCACGCCTCGGGGTTGATCGGCTCGCCGACCGAGCCCAGCACCCGCAGCGACGAAAGGTCGTACTTCTCCGGGATTTCCGCGCCCCACTTCATGAACGTGCGGATCAGCGTCGGCGCCGTGTAGTAGATGGAGACCTTGTACTTCTGGATGATCTCCCAGTGCCGGCCCTCGTGCGGGGTGTTCGGCGTGCCTTCGTAGACGACCTGGGTGACGCCGTTCGCGAGCGGGCCGTAGACGATGTAGCTGTGGCCGGTGATCCAGCCGATGTCGGCGGTGCACCAGTAGACGTCTTCGCCGGCCTTGTGGTCGAAGACGTTGTGGTGCGTGTACGCCGTCTGCGTCAGGTAGCCGCCGGAGGTGTGCAGGATGCCCTTCGGCTTCCCGGTGGTGCCGGAGGTGTAGAGGATGAACAGCGGGTGCTCGCTGTCGAACGCCTCGGGAGTGTGCTCTTCGGACTGATCGCCGACGAGCTCGTGCCACCAGAGGTCGCGGCCGTCGGTCCACGGGACGTCGCCCTCGAGCTGGTCGCCGGTGCGCTGCACGACGATGACCTTCTCGACGGTTTCGGCGCCTTCGAGCGCTTCGTCGACGTTGGCCTTCATCGGCGCGGCCTTGCCGCGGCGGAACTGGCCGTCGGAGGTGATCACGATCTTCGCGGCGGCGTCGTCGACGCGGGCGCGCAGCGCGGTCGGGGAGAAACCGCCGAAGACGACGCTGTGCAGCGCGCCGATCCGGGCGCACGCGAGCATCGCGAAGATGGCCTCGGGGACCATCTGCAGCTGGATCGCCACGACGTCGCCGGCGGTGACGCCGAGGGACAGGAGGGCGTTGGCGGCCCGGGAGACCTCGGTCTTCAGCTCGGCGTAGGTGATGTCCCGGGTGTCACCCGGCTCGCCGACCCAGTGGATCGCGACCTGCTCGCCGTGACCGGACTCGACGTGCCGGTCGACGCAGTTGTACGCGACGTTCAGCTTGCCGCCGACGAACCACTTCGCGAAGGGCGCATTGGTCCAGTCCAGTACCGTGGTCCACTTCGTGTCCCACGTCAGCCGCTCCGCCTGCTTCGCCCAGAAGGCCTCGCGATCGGCGTCCGCCTCGCTGTAGAGATCGGCCTGCGCGTTGGCCTGAGCAGCGAAATCGTCACTGGGCGGGAAAGTACGGCTCTCGGTGAGCAGGTTGTCCAGGGCTGGGGACTGCTCGGTCATGGTTGCAAGGCCTCCTGTAGTGCGCCGATCACCGGCTAGCGGCACGCTAGCGACGTTAGTCCGCCTTGTAAAAGGTTGCACCCACGTTGCCCCGGGGTTTCACCGAGGCAGGCGAGCCCCGGTGACTAAGCGTTCGTTCAGGCGGGCCTTCGCGGCCGGCCACTCCGGCGCGAGCATCGAGTAGGTGACGGTGTCGCGCGAGGACCCGTCCGGCCGGATCCGGTGCGCGCGCAGGACGCCTTCACGAAGCGCGCCAAGTCGCTCGATGGCGCGTTGTGAGCGCAGGTTGCGGATGTCGGTCTCCCACGCGACCCGTTGTGCCCCAAGGGTTTCGAACGCGTGCGTGAGCAGCAGCAGTTTCGACTCGGTGTTCAGCCCGGTGCGCTGCCAGTCCGCGCCGATCCAGGTGTGCCCGATCGAGAGGATCCGGTGCTGCTCGACGACCTGGTAGTACGACGTCGTCCCGGCGACCCGGCCGGAGGTGGCGTCGATCTGCGCGAAGGGCCGCCGGGCGAGGTCGGCCAGCGCGTCCGAGATCATCCGTTCGGCGGCCGGGACGTCCACGGGCTGCCGGACGCTGAGCCACGCCCAGATGCCCGGGTCGGCGCCAGCCTCCAGCAGGCCCTTGGCGTGGCCGGGCGTCAACGGCTCCAGGCGGACGTGCTCGCCGGACAGGGTCGGTCGGGTGCTCCAGTCGCTCACGTGATCACCTTAAGCACGGTTATTGGCTGTTCCTGATAGCCAATATTCGAGCGTTTCCGCAGGCCACTTCGGCGTTGCCTATGCTCGACCGACCACGACGGAAGGGCGAGATCGATGGCCGAAGAGCGGGAAGAGCTGAGCTGGGAGCTGTTCGGCACGGCAAGCCGTGAACTGGCTCACACCATCGCCGAAGACGGCTTCGCGCCCGACCTCATCCTCTCCATCGCCCGCGGCGGCCTGTTCGTCGCCGGCGCGCTCGGGTACGCGCTCGACGTGAAGAACCTGCACGTGATGAACGTCGAGTTCTACACCGGCGTCGACCAGCGCCTCGACCTGCCGGTGATGCTGCCGCCGGTGCCGAACGCCGTCGACCTCACCAGCAAGAAGGTGCTGATCGCGGACGACGTCGCCGACACCGGCGCCACCCTCAAGCTCGTCCGCGACTACTGCCTCGACCACGTCGCCGAGGTGCGCTCGGCCGTCGTCTACGAGAAGCCGCGTTCGACGGTCAAGTGCGAGTACGCCTGGCGCCGCACCGACAAGTGGATCAACTTCCCGTGGTCGGTGCTGCCGCCCGTGGTCAAGCGCGAAGGACAGGTTCTCGACGCATGAGTGACCCGCTGAAGCCCCTGCTCGACCTCGAAGGCGTGGCGGCGGCGGCGAAGTCCGCGCAGGACGCCGTGTTCGCGGTGCACCGCCTCCCGGCGAACCTGCGCGGCGGCGCGGCGACCGCGGCCGAAGCCTCGGTCCGCGCGGCGCGGGCGTCGGCGGGGATCGAGGGCACCAACCCGGAACTGCCGGCCGACGGCGGGGTCACGGACCCGGTGCTGGCCGGGGCGTTGCGTGTCGCGGAGACGTTGGAGTCGCTGCTGCCGACGTGGCGCCGCGCGCCGATGCAGGCGTTGGCACGCATGCACGTTCTCGCCGCGGCGGACCTCGTGTCGGACCCGGATGCGTTGGGACGCCCGCATTCCGGCGGTGGCCGGCTGGAGATGCTGGCGCAGCTGGTGACCGGGGCGACGTCCGTGCCGGGGCCGGTCCTGACGGCCGTCGTGCACGGGGAACTGTTGGCCCTCAAGCCTTTCGGCAGCGCGGACGGCGTCGTCGCGCGGGCCGCGGCCCGGCTGACGATGGTCGCGACGGGCCTGGACCCGAAGGCGCTCAGCATCCCCGAGGTCGCGTTCTTCCGCCGCGTGCCGCGTTATCTCGAAGCGGCACAAGGATTTGCGAGCGGGACGCCGGAGGGCGTACGCGCGTGGCTGCTCTTCAACTGCGAAGCGTTCGAAGCCGGTGCGCGTGAAGCGAAGAGCATCTCGGACGCGGCTTCCTAAGCCAGCACGGCGTCCAGCAGGCCGGGGAACCGTGCCTGCAGGTCGTCACGCCGTAGTTCGACCCAGCGCCGGCGTCCGTCGACGAACGTCGTCGTCAACCCGGCTTCGCGCAGCACGCGCCAGTGGTGCGACAGCGTCGCCGCCGTGATGTCGACGTCGTACGCCTCGAGCGAGCAGCTTCGCGGCTCCGTCACCGTCGACAGCTCACGGATGACCTCCAGGCGCACCGGATCGGCGAGTGCCTGCAGCACCGTCACGATCTCGATCGCTTCGCGCGCCGGCTGAGGCAGCGTCCGGGCCACCGTGGCCTCCCAACAGTTGGATCGTTTGACAACGATCGAAGTATAGCTCCATCATGACCGTATGACGATTCGACGATCATCTAATGATCGGCTGGGGATCCTGCTCGTCCTCGCGGTGGGCACGTTCACCGTCGGCACCGACGGGTTCGTGCTCAACGGCCTGCTGCCGGTCATCGCCGCCGACCTGCACGTGACGGAGTCCGTCGCGGGGCAGCTCACCACCGTCTTCGCCCTGACGTACGCGGTCGCGTCGCCGCTCATCGCCGCGTTCACCGGCACCTGGGACCGCCGGTGGGTGCTGGCCGGCGGCATGGCCCTGTTCACCGTCGGCATGGCCGGGCAGGCGCTCGGGACGTCGTTCGCGGTGGTCGCCGCGGCCCGGCTGCTCGCCGCCGTCGGCGCGGCCGCGTTCCAATCCAACGCCTACGTCCTCGCCGGCGCGCTCTCGTCCGAAGAACGGCGTGGGCGGGCGCTGTCGACGGTCGCCGCCGGGATGAGCGTGTCGATGGTGCTCGGCGTCCCGATCGGCGTGCTCGCCGGGAACTGGTTCGGCTGGCGTGCGGTGATGTGGGGGATCGGCGTGGTCGCGGTGGTCGTCGCGGCGCTGATCCCGCTCATCCCCGAGGTCCGTGTGCCCGCGGCCGGGCTGCGCGAACGCCTCGCCGTCGTCGTGCGGCCGGCCGTCGCCCGCGTCCTGGTGGTGACGGTCTTCGGCACGCTCGCCGCGTTCACCGTGTTCGTCTACCTGCCGGTGCTGGTCGCACCGGTCGCGAGCGGCGCCGTGCTGTCGTGGGTGCTCGTCGGGTTCGGGCTCGGCCAGCTCGCCGGGACGACGCTCACCGGCCGCGCCACCGACCGGCTCGGCCCGGCGCGGGTCCTCGCGTTCTCGCTGACGGGCACCGCGGTCGTGCTCGCGGTCGTGGACGTCGCCGTGCTGTCCCTGCCCGGGGCGCTGCTGTTCGCGGTGCTGGCCGGGGCGTTCGGCGGGCTGCTCATGGTGCCGCAGCAGCACCGGCTGTTCACGATCGCGCCGGACGTCCCGACCGTCGCGCTGGGCGTGAACGGCTCGGCGATCTACGTCGGCGGTGCGCTCGGCTCGGTGCTCGGCGGCGTCGTCCTCGCCGAAGCGGGCCCGGCGTGGGTTGGCCCGGCCGGCGCGCTCGCCGCACTGGCCGCGCTAGCGCTGTGCGTCAACCCAGCTTCGCGGACCACTTCTCCTCGATCCGCCCGAACCGCCACACCGCCAGTGCGATCACCCAGGTGAGCACGAACAACCCGACGATCCCGAACCCGACGTAGTCCAGGTCGACCGACGCGATCGCGGCCAGCGGCCCGGACGTGATGTCCAGCTTCTCGGCGAGGATCGACACCAGCTCGATCGTGCCGATCAGCAGCGCGACGGCGACCGACAGCGCCGTCACCGTGAGGTTGTAGAAGATCTTGCGCACCGGCTTCGCGAACGCCCAGCCGTAGGCGAAGTTCATGAAACAGCCGTCCACGGTGTCGAACAGGCTCATCCCGGCGGCGAACAGGATCGGCAGCACGAGGATCGCGTACCAGGGCAGGGCGAACGTCGCGGCGCCCGCGGCCAGCACGAGCAGGCCGACCTCCGTCGCGGTGTCGAAGCCCAGGCCGAACAGCAGGCCGACCGGGTAGATGTGCCACGGCTTGCGCACGGCCTTCGTCGCCCCGCGCAGCAGCCGGTTCAGCACGCCCCGGTTGTCCAGCTGGTGTTCCAGCGCGGCCTCGTCGAACTCGCCGCGGCGCATCCGCTTGAAGACGCGCAGAATGCCGACGAGCACCACGAGGTTCAGGATCGCGATCACGTACAGGAACACGCCGGACACCGACGTCCCGATGAGGCCGGTGGTCTTGTGCAGCGCCGACCCGTTGTCCTGGACCTGCCCGGCCAGCGCCCGGACACCGAGGGAGAGCAGCAGGCACAGCACGAAGACGATCGTCGAGTGCCCGAGGGAGAACCAGAAGCCGACCGACAGCGGCCGCTGGCCGTCGGCCATCAGCTTGCGGGTCGTGTTGTCGATCGCCGCGATGTGGTCGGCGTCGAACGCGTGCCGCATGCCGAGCGTGAACGCCGTGACGCCCAGCCCGATGCCGAACACGCCGGACGTCCCCAACGCGTAGTGCTGGGGTGCGACGAAAGCCGCCAGCACCACCCAGCCCACGACGTTCAGCAACAGGATGAAACCGGCCATCCCGCCCACGGACACCCATTCACGGCGTGAAAGCCGTGACCCGGTCGCCCCGATCGTGCCCGTCATGGCCCACCCGCCTTCCCTCTCATCTGAGAGGTTAGGCAGGTGAACAGATGAAGGGCAATGTCTTAGCTGGCGCGTGCCCTCACGAGGTCCAGCGCCTTGCGGACGTGTCCGCCGGACGTGTGGAGCGCCTTCGCCGCGCTCGTGACGTCCGCCCCGGACAGCAGGTGCACCAGCGCCACCTTGAGGTCGCCCCCGGCCTCGGTGAGCGCGTCCGAGCAGTCCGCCATCGTCATGCCGGTGGCTTCCTGCAGGATGCGGATGGTCCGGCCGCGCAGCTTCGCGTTGGTGGCCCGCATGCTGACCATCAGGTTGGAGTAGGTCCGGCCGAGCTTGATCATCGTCGCCGTCGAGAACGACGTGAGGATCATCTTCTGCGCCGTGCCCGCCTTCATCCGGGTCGAGCCGGCGATCGCTTCCGGCCCGGTGTCGACGGCGATGAGCACGTCGACCCCGGCGGGCTTGGCCGCCTTCGCGTTGCCCGACACGAGGCCGGTGTGGGCGCCCTGGCGCTGTGCGGCGAGCAGCGCGCCCAAGACGTACGGCGTCCTGCCCGACGCCGTCAGCCCCAGCACGAAGTCACCCGGCTGAACCATGGCGGCCATCTCGGCCGCGCCGGCCCCGTCGTCGTCCTCCGCGTTTTCGACGGCCTGGCGCAGGGCGCGCTCGCCGCCGGCGTGGTGCGCGATGAACCAGTCACCCGGCACGTTGAACGTCGGCACCAGTTCGGCCGCGTCCAGCGTGGCGAGACGACCCGACGTCCCCGCGCCGACGTAGTGCACCCGGCCGCCCGACCGCAGGGCGTCCACCGCGTAGTCCACCGCGCGCGCCACCTCCGGCAGCACGGCGGCGACCGCACCGGGGACCGTGCGGTCCTCGGCGTTGATCGCGCCCAGGATCCCCGCGGTGGACATCAGGTCGATGTCCGTGGTGCGGGGATTGCGGGTCTCGGTCGGCGAATCGACGTGCACCGCCTGCATGGGGACGGTCATCATGCGCCTCACATTTTCTCCGGTCATTACTTGCCGGTTTCCCGCGGACGGCGACGACCGTCCGGCCTCACTCCCAGGCGGTGCGAGCCGACCGCGTCCCTGGTGGCGTCCAGGGCGTTGACCGACGCGTCCATGTGCCGCTGCGCGACGCCGATGAACAGGCAGTCGATGACGGTGAGCTGGGCGATGCGGCTCGCCGTGGCTCCCGAACGGAACGTGGTTTCCCGGGCGGCCGTGGTCAAAACGTAGTCGGCCACCTCGGTGATCGGGGAGCGCGGGAAGTTCGTCACGGCGACGGTGATCGCGCCGTGTTCCCGGGCTACCCGCAGCGCCTCGACGGTGTCGGTGGTCGCGCCGGTGTGCGAGACGCCGATCGCGACGTCACCGGGGCTCAGCACCGCGGCCGAGGTGAGCATGATGTGCGTGTCCGACCACGAGAAGCACACGCGGCCGATGCGGTGCAGCTTCTGCTGCAGGTCCGCGGCGACGAACGCGCTGGCGCCCACGCCGTAGACGTCCGCGCGGCCGGCGCCGGCGAGGACCTCGATGACGCGCTGCAGCGTCGCGACGTCGAGCTGCTCGGCCGTCTCTTCCACGGCGCGCGCGTCGGCGAAGCTGACCTTGCTGATGACCGCGGCCAGGTCGTCCTCGGGGCCGATCTCGCCGCCGAGGTTGCGCGAGCTGCGCGCCTCGGTGCGGGCGGTGTCCGCGGCCAGCGCGATGCGCAGCTGCGGGTACCCGCCGACGCCGACGGCCTTGCAGAACCGCGTCACCGTGGTCTCGCTCGTGTTGGCGGCCAGGGCCACCTCGGTGATGCTGCGTCTCGCGACCTGCGCGGGATCCTCCAGCACCACCTTGGCCACGCGCTGCTCGGCGCGGGCCAGGCCGGGGAGCAGGGACCGGATCCGGACCAGCGGACTGGCGTCGGCCTCCCGCACGGCCGCCTGGACCGGTACAGGTTCGGACGGTGCCGCTCCGACTACGGATTCGGTATCAGTCACCGTCGGAAAGTTACTAACCGTTGGCATTTGCGACAAGGCTACCCACACCCTTCGGTACGATCGCAACCCGTCCGTGTCTGCGGATCTCGATTTGCGATTAATCGTTGACCAGAAAGTCGCCAACAGGGTCGACCTTGTTAACGAGGTCAAGCTAACGACTTGGCAACTTAGTGTCGCGACGCAAACGGCTTGGTACCGCTCAGCGGTACATGGTTGTCGGCGTTCGGCGACCGACTGGTCACCGTGCGCTCAACTGGAAACCTTCGGCGGTGAAACCAGACGGTTCTCGCTCACCGTCGAGGAGTGATCGGCCGCGTTCGGTGACTTTCACACCGTCGACCGAAACACCGCGGCCCGTGTAGTTCGGATCGGTGCTGTAACGCCACCTGAGGCTGACCGCGGCCCCCTGGGGCAGGGCGGCCGTCACCTTCCACCAGGCACGGTGCCCGTGTCCGGAGAGCGACGTCACATCTCCGGACGGTGCACCCGGCCCGGATACCGATAGCACGATCGGTTGCCAGTTCACCCCGTCGGTGCTGGTCTGCAGCTGTAGTGGATCGGTGCTTCCCTCGGTGTCCACGAAGGCATAGAAGGACACGCGCGCTTGATCACTATGCGTGGTAATTGGGCGCGTACTCAGCGTCGCGACGCTGGCGTTACCCAGCGTGCTCGTCCAGGCGTCCTTCCCGGCGGCCGGTTTCACGGCCATGGCCCGCGCCAGCGACGTCGCCCACACCTGGCGGGCGGTGTTGATCGAGCCCCAGGTGCGGCTCGGGTGCACCCGGTTCGTCAGCAGGATCGCGAACGAGCGCGACTCCGGGTCGATGACCAGCGTCGTTCCGGTGAAACCGGTGTGCCCGGCGGTGACCGGCGAGGCCAGCGCACCCATGTACCAGGGCTGGTCGAGCTCGAAGCCGAGGCCGTGCGAGTCGTCCGGGAACTGCTGGTTGTAGTTCGTGAGCATCAGACGCACGGTGTCCGCGCCCAGGATCCGGTGACCGCGGTAGGTGCCGCCGTTGAGGATCGTCTGGGCCAGCGTGGCCATGTCGCCAGCGGTGCTGAACACCCCGGCGTGCCCGGCGACGCCGCCGAGCGACCACGCGTTCTCGTCGTGCACGCTGCCGCGCACCATCCCGCGCGGCGGGTTCGCCTCGAACTCCGTGGCGGCGATCCGGTTCAGCTTCGACGCGGGCGGGTTGTAACCGGTGTCGGTCATGCCCAGCGGCGCGGTGATCCGGTCGTGCACCACCTTGTCCAGCGTCGTCCCGGTCAGCTTCTCGACGATGAAGCCGAGGGTGAGCAGGTTGATGTCGGAGTAGAGGTACGTCGTGCCCGGCTTGTTCTTGAGCGGGCTGTCGAGCACGGCCTGGCGGCGCGACGGGATGTCCGGGTAGCCGGCCCACAGCGACGGGATCGGGTCGGCGTCGAACCCGGAGACGTGCGTGAGCAGCATCTTGATCGTGATGGCGGCCTTGTCGCCGGTCGCGAACTCCGGGAAGAAGCGGCTCACCGGGGTGTCGACGGTCAGCTGCCCGCGCTCGATGAGCTGCAGCACGGCGATCGACGTGAACAGCTTCGAGATCGACGCCATGTCGAAGATGGTGTCGCCCCGCATCGGGACCTGCTGGTCGGCGGGCAGTTCGGTGCCCGCGGCGTCGGCGTACCGCACGGCGCCGCCGACCGCGTACCGGTCGACGACCACTCCCTCGTGCGCGAGCAGCCCGACCGCGCCGGAGAAGTGCGGGTGCCCGGTGGCGTCGGGCTTCGTCCAGCTCGCCAGGAAGTCCTCGGCCGACTTGATTGGCGCCGGGTCGAGGTTGACGTCCTTCGGTGGCCCGTCGCGCAGGGTCGTCCACGACGGGGCGAACCCCTGCTGCGGCCGGTCGAACCGGCCGGCGTCAGCGTGGCGTCCGGCGGGGGTGGCGATGGCACTGGCTCCCGAGGTCAACGTGGTCAGCGCGACCAGCACTCCGGTGGCCGCGGCGATGACCTTCCTAGCACGCACGACTCTTCCTCTCAGCGGTAGAGCAGGTGACGACGACGTCTGCGGTCGAACTCGGCCAGCTCGGCCCGCCAGGCGCCGGTGACCTCGTCGACGCCCGCCCCGGCGTCGACCATCGTCCGGAGCCGGTCGGACCCGGAGAGCTTGTCGATGTAGTTGTCGGGACGCCAGGCGAACCTGTCCGGGTGCAGCGCCTTGGCCGTGACGAGCATGGCGACCGCCGTCCGGATCGCGTCGAAGGCCCGCGGGTCGGTGACGCTCACCTGGACGCCGCCGCAGGTCTCGTTCACGAACTTGCTGAACGTCGGCACGAAATAGATCTCCCGGAACTTCGCGCCGGGCAGGCGGAGTTCCTCGAGCTTCTCGCGCCAGCGCCAGTCGAGCCCCGGCGCGCCGATGATCTCGAACGGCCGGGTCGTCCCGCGGCCCTCGGAGAACACGGTGCCTTCGAACATGCCGGTGCCGGGGTAGACGAGCGCGGTGTCCGGCGTCGGCATGTTCGGGCTCGGCAGGACCCAGTTCAGCCCGGTCTGCGCGAACTGGACGTCACGCTGCCAGCCGCGGACCTGGACGACCTCGAGCTTGGCGAGCTTCACGCCTTCACCCGGCAGGAACTCCTCGGCGAAGTAGCGCGCGAGCTCGCCGACGGTCATGCCGTGCTGCTGGGCGATCGGCTTCTTCCCGATCCCGGACGCGAACTTCGGGTCGAGCACCGGCCCGGCCAGCCGGCCGCCGATCGGATTCGGGCGGTCCAGGACGACGACGGCGACGCCGGTCCGGGCCGCGGCCACCATCGCCGTGTAGAGCGACCAGATGTAGGTGTAGAAGCGCGCGCCGACGTCCGCGATGTCGAACACGAGGGTGTCGATGCCCGCCTTGGTGAACAGCGAAGCGAGCTTCGTCGCGTCGGCGCCGTACGCGTCGTACACCGGCACGCCGGTGCGCGGGTCCGTGTAGTCGCCTTCCGAACCGCCGGCCTGCGCGCTGCCACGGAAGCCGTGTTCGGGCCCGAAGGCCGCGGCGGGCTTGACGCCGGCCGCGACCATCGAGTCGACGATGTGGTCCCCGTTCAGCAGGACGCCGGTCGGGTTCGACAGCACGCCGAGCTTGCGGCCCTTGAAGGCCTGCCAGCCCTGGGCGGCCAGCTGCTCCGCGCCGGTCAGCACCCGTCCGTGGGTCTGCGTCTGCTCGGGTTGTTCCGGCTGTGCCCGAGCCGAACCTCCCGCCAGGACCGGGACCGCGAGGGCGCCCGCGCTCGCGCCGAGGAAGCGGCGCCGGTTCAGGTTCACCAGGTGAGCCCGTGGCCGAACGGGTACTTCACGGTCTGCAGGTCGGCGCCCGCCGGGATGTCGACCGGCAGCTTCCCGACCGGCTTCGTCTCACCGAGGATGACCTTGGTGAGCGCCTCCAGCGTCGGGTTGATGTAGCCGTAGGTCGCCAGCCAGGTCGGCACGGCGTTCGCGTAACCCGCGTCGTACGGGATCTGCGCGGCGACCGCTACGACCGGTTTGCCGGTGTTCTGCAGAGCCTGGAGAAGCTTGGTCTGCAGCGGGAAACCGCCGATGTTGTTGGTCAGCACGACCACGAGGTCGACGTTCTTGGCGCTCGCGGCCGCCTGCGTGATCTGGGCGTCCGTGGGGGCCTGCCCGGTCTGGTAGGCGGTCGCCGCTGTGCCGTGCGCGGTGAGCTTCTGTGCGAGCGCCGCCGTCGTGGAGACACCCCAGCCGGTCACGAGCGCCGTCGCCGGCTTCTGCTTGAGCGGCAGCACACCGGCGTCGTTCGCGATGGCGGTGATGCCGCGGTCGGCGATGTCCTGCGCGGTCTTGAGGCTGGCCGGCGTGCCGACCGTCTTCATCACCCGGTTCGCGTCGACGAACGGCGAGAACAGGATGCCGCGCTTGAACTTCAGCTTCAGCACGCGCAGCACGCTCTGGTCGATCCGCCGCATCGACAGCTCGCCCGTCTTCACGGCGTTGATCACCGAGTTGATCGCGACGTCCAGGTGGACCGGCATGAGCAGCTGGTCGATGCCCGCCTTGAGCGCGAGCACCGGGATCTCGGCGTCGCTGTGCATTTCCCGAACACCCTGCATTTCCAGTGAGTCGGTGATGACCACGCCGTTGTAACCGAGTTCGTTGCGCAGCTTGCCGGTGATGATCGGCTGCGACAGCGTCGCCGGCTCGAGCGACGGGTCGAGGCTCGGGAACTGGATGTGCGCGCTCATGATCGAGTCGATGCCCGCCGCGATCGCGGCCTTGAACGGCGGCACGTCGATGTCGCGCCACTGCTGCTCGGTCCGGTCGATCCGGGGCAGGCCGGTGTGGCTGTCGGTGGCCGCGTCACCGTGGCCGGGGAAGTGCTTGGCGGTCGCCGCGACGGTCTTCGTCGGGAAGTCCGAGTTCTGGTAACCCTTCACCTCGGCCGTGACGAACTGGCTCGCGAGGCCGGGCTGCCCGGCGAAGGAGCGGACGCCGATGACCGGGTTCGCCGGGTTCGAGTTGACGTCCGAATCGGGCGCGAAGTCCTGGTTGATGCCGACCGCGCGCAGCTCGTGGCCGAGAATCGTCGCGGCCTTCGTCGCCCGGCTCGTGTCACGCCCGGCCGAGACGGCCATCGAGTTCGGGAACTCCGTGGCGGGCGCGCCCATCCGGGTGACCGTGCCACCCTCCTGGTCGGCGCCGATCTGCAGCGGGATGTGCGCCCCGCTCGCGACGGCGGCCTTCTGGAGGCCGTTGGACAGCTTCGCGACCTGGACGGGGTCGTCGAAGTTGTCGCGGGTGTCGTTGTTGAAGTAGATGACGCCGCCGAGGTGGTACTTCTGGATCACCTGCGCCGGGGTGTCGACGCCGAAGTCGGTCTGGTTCTTCGGGTTGACCTCGTCCGCGGACTTGCCGTTCACCCAGGTGACGAACAGCTGCCCGACCTTCTGCTCGAGCGACAGGCCGCGCAGCGCCTGCGTCGCCGCGGCGTCCGCCTGCGCGTCCGCGCTCACCGCCGGTGCGCTCGCCGCGGTCGCGACACCCACACCGGTGAGGGCGAGCAGCCCCGCGACGGGCAGCGCGAGCGCATGGAACCTCCGATTTCGGGTCGTCACGACCAGCCTCCCAGAAAGTTGCGGGCGCCCGGTTGACGTGAGAAGTCCACTCGGAGGCGCCAATATCGGGAAGCTACTCACCGAAAACATCGATGTCCATCGACCGACCGCAGCAACGGTCGAGTTGGTACCCGGATCGGTAGGAAATTCGCCGTTCGCAAGATGCGGCTCACCCGAACGGACTGGTGGGAAGGCAACTCGAACGCGCAGCGTGCGCTCGTGGGGGCCCTATCCACATGACGAGGCGGCGCCCGTGGCCAAAGGCCAACGGGCGCCGCCTGCAAAGCGCGAACATCTCGGGCGACCAAGCGTGCAACTCTGGTCGTACCTACATGGACTCGGCGTGTGGCGTCCCACTACGCAGTCCCTAGACGACGAGCCTCCCGCGGCGCGCTGCGCGTGGGTACCCGGAGTCCGCGCACGGAGGTTTGCCGGGGTGGAACAGGCTTCTCTTCTACCTGTTCCCTGGCCGACCGAACGTCCGCACCTACTTTCTACGCCGTGAGCCCGGTCACTTCAAGTGCGCGGATGGGTGCACCGGTACAGAGGCTGGATCGGGTGACACGGGCACCCTGCGCGACGGACAATTCGAGGCTGGGCCAAGCAAAGTGGAGGCCGTTCGGCCGTCTGGGTGGTCCGGCCGGGGCTAGCGGGACCGACGGCGACGGTTGAGGCCGTACCAGGTCGCCCCGGCGGCCACCGCGCCGACACCGAGCGCCACCATCCCCGCGGACCGGGTCGGGATCCGGCTGCGCAGCGACATGGGCCGGTCGAACGCGAGGATCGGCCAGCCGCGCTCGAGCGCCTCCTTCCGCAGCAGCTTGTCCGGGTTGACCGCGTGCGGGTGGCCGACGACCTCGAGCAGCGGGATGTCCGTGCTCGAGTCGGTGTAGGCGAAGCACTCGGCGAGGTCGTAGCCGTGGGTCGCCGCGAGCTGCTTCGCCGCGACAGCTTTGTTGGCGCCGTAGCAATAGAAATCGACTTCGCCGGAATAGCGGCCTTCGACGATCTGCATCCGGGTCGCCACGCTCCGGGTGGCGCCGAGCATTTCCGCGACCGGCGCGACGACCTCCTCGCCGGTCGCCGAGAGCACGATGACGTCGTGACCGTCTTCCCGGTGCTGCGCGATCAACTCGGTCGCCTCCGCGTACACGAGCGGGTCGACGACGTCGTGCAGGGTTTCGCGCACGATCGCCGAAACCTGGGCGACGTCCCAGCCGGTGCACAACGCGGAAACCTCGGCGCGCATCCGCTCGGTCTTGTTCTCGTCGGCGCCGGCGAGGGAGAACACCAGCTGCGCGTAGGCACTGCGCAACGCGGCGCGACGGTTGATCAACCCCTCTTTCAGCAATGGTTTGCTGAACGCCAGTGCGCTCGACGAAGCGATGATCGTCTTGTCCAGGTCGAAGAACGCGGCCACCGCGTGCTCCGGGCCCGGGTTCCGGATGCGCGACGGCGCGCTGATCGGTTCGGCCACGACACCAGGATAAGAGCTTGATCGCGACGCGTCCCGTTGATCCACCACGAGCGCGTCGTGTCGCCGGAAAATCCATGACAGGAAGGGACTTCCGGCGCGCGATGCCGTTACCGAACTGTGTGCCTCGCCCGTTGCGCAAACCGGCGTCCGGCGGAGTTACAGTGAGGGAGTCCGGTGTCCAACCGGGCCGGTTCAGTCCGACCCCCCGGGGCTGAACCCTTGGCGGCCCCCGTCCCTCCCCCCTGGCGGGGGCCGCCTTCTTAACCTTCCGCTTGCCTTTTCGCGAGCCGGGTTCCGAATCGCCGGACAGTTCTGTCGCGCCTTGCCGAATTCTTGAACGCGGTTCGGTGTGCCCATTGCCGCCGCGGGTGCGGCGCGATCTTGCCACACCCCACCGACAGAACCGGCGCACGAGCCGTTCCGCGGTGGCAGTTGTCCACAACACCCCGGTTGTCCACAGCTCGGCCCCCGGCCCGTTGTGCCCCCGCACCACCCGGCGCGACGGTGGAACCCGGGCCAGCCGAGGCCCGCACCGACGACGGGGGAGGAACACATGGCGGCGGAACGACCGCTCGTGGTCGCCACGGACGAAACCGTGCTCGACGAGATACTGCGCGTGGCCGCGGTGGCGGGCTGCGAGCTCGACCGGGCCCCGGACCTGACGGCGGCGGGCGGGCAGTGGGCCCGTGCGCCGCTGGTGGTCCTCGACGAGGAAACCGCGCTGCGGCCGCCCGGCCTGCCCCGTCGTGGCGGGATCCTCCTGGTCTGCAAAGGCGCTCCGGCGCCGAGGACCTGGGAGCACGCGTTCCGCGTCGGCGTCGAGCGCGTGATCTCGTTGCCGGAGGAGGAGACCGAGCTCGCGGGGGCGTTCGCGGACGTCGTCGAGACGCCGGCCGACGAGGCCGGTCTGGTGCTCGGCGTGGTCGGCGGCCGCGGCGGCGCGGGTGCGTCGGTCTTCGCGGCGACCCTCGCCCTGGCGGCCGACCGCGAACCCGGGGGCGCCCTGCTCGTCGACTGCGATCCCCTCGGTGGCGGCCTGGATCTGTTGCTCGGCTTGGAAAAGACACCCGGGCCGCGCTGGTCCGAGGTCCGGCTGAGCGGCCGGGTGTCGGTACCCGCGCTGGCCGCCGCGCTGCCCCAGCGCCGGCACCGGGGCGGCAGCTTGCCGGTGCTGGCGTGCGGCCGCGAAGGCGAGGGCCCGTCGGCGGAGTCGCTGTCGGCGGTCCTCTCCGCCGGCCGCCGAGCGGGACGCACGGTGGTCTGCGACCTGCCGCGCACCCTCGGCGACGCGGCGGCGGAAGCGGTCACGGTGGCCGACCTGGTGGTGCTCGTGGTGCCGGTGGAGTTTCGCGCGTGCATGGCGGCGAAGCAGGTCTTGCGGAGTCTGTCGGCGCTGACGGCCCGGCTGGGTGTGGTCGCGTGTGGACGGTCCCGGTCCGGCGTCTCGGCGGCCCGGACAGCGGGTCTTCTCGGCCCGCCGCTCCTGGCGGCGATGCCACCGGAGCGAGGTCTGCCGGGCGCGGTGGAGCGCGGCGAGTTCCCGGCCAAACCGGCGGGTCCCCTGTCCGCGGCCGCGGCGAACGTCTTGGCGGTAGCCCGCCGCGAAGCCCGGGCGGCAAGCCGATGACGCGCCCCGACGTCCTCCGCCGAGCGGGCGGCCCGACCCGGGTGGGTGACCTCCTGCTCCCGACGCTCCTCACTCTGGCGGGCCGGGACCGCGCCGGCGCCCAGCGTTTCCTGACCCGGCTCCGCACGCCGTCCCCGACCCCGGTGGTGAACCCGTGACGACCGACTTCGTGGACCGCGTCCGCAACCGCCTGGCCGGCGACCGCCGCCAAGCCGACCCGGTCGCCGTCGCGACCGCCGTGCGCGCCGAGGCGGCCGGCGCTCTCGGCCACGACGCGGTGCTGGACGCCGTCCGCCAGGCCCGCGACGAGTTCGTCGGCGCCGGCCCGCTGGCCCCGCTCCTCGACGACCCGGCCACCACCGACGTCCTCGTCACCGGCCCCGGCGAAGTCTGGACGGACGGTCCGCACGGCCTCACCCGCACCGAAATCCGCTTTCACGACGAGGAATCCGTCCGCCGCCTGGCCCAGCGTCTGGCCCTGGCCGCAGGACGTCGTCTCGACGACGCACAGCCCTATGTGGACGGCTGGCTGCCCGGATCCGGCCCGCACGGCCGCATCCGCGTGCACGCCGTCCTCCCACCGGTCGCGGCCAACGGCACCTGCCTTTCCCTGCGGGTCCTCCGCCCGGCGACGCACGGCCTCGCGACGTTGCGCGACCTGGGCGCGTTCGACGCGAGCGGTGCGAAGCTGCTGGAGAACGTCGTGTCGCGGCGCATGGCGTTCCTCGTCACCGGCGGCACCGGCGCGGGCAAGACCACGCTGCTGGCGGCGTTGCTCGGCGCGGTCGACCCGGGCGAGCGGATCGTCTGCGTCGAGGACGCGGGTGAGCTGCAGCCCTCGCACCCGCAGTTCGTCGGCCTGGTCTCCCGACCGGCCAATGTGGAGGGTGCGGGCGCGGTCGGCCTGCCCGAGCTGGTGCGCCAGGCCCTGCGGATGCGTCCCGACCGGCTGGTGGTCGGCGAGGTCCGCGGTGCCGAGGTCGGCGCGCTGCTCACCGCCCTGAACACCGGTCACGACGGCGGCGCCTGCACGCTCCACGCCAACTCCCCGGCCGAGGTGCCCGCGCGCATCGAGGCCCTGGCCGCACTCGGCGGCTTGGGCCGCGACGCCGTCCACAGCCAGCTCGTCGCGGCAATCCGCGTCGTGCTCCACATGCGACGCGAACCGGGCGGCCGACGACGTCTCGCCGAGGTCGGCGTGCTCCGCAGCGAACGCGGCCGCGCCCGCGTGGTGCCGGTGTGGCGCGCGGGCCGCTGGACGGTCGACCGCCACCTCTTCGTGACGACGGGAGCCCTCGCGTGCTGACTCTCTTTCCTGCCAACGCTTTCCCGTACCGCCGAAGGAGATCACGATGATCACCGCTTGGCTCCCGCTGTGCGTCGGCGCGGCTCTGGCGTGCTGGCCCGCGCCACCCGGCCGGCTGCAGACCGCGGTCGAACACCCGGCGGCGACGTCCCGCATCCGGCTGCCCGGGCTGTGGCCAGTCGTCCGCTGGCTGCTCCCTAGCGCGCTCGCCGGCCTGCTCGCCGGAATCGGCGGCGCCATCGCCGTCGGCGTGCTGACGCTGGCGTGGCGCCAGGAATGGCAAGCCCACCGCCGCGCGAACCGCGACCTCGCGATGGCCTCACAGACGGCGACCGCGTTACGGACGATGGTCGCCGAGCTACGAGCCGGAGCCCACCCGGTGACCGCGGCGGAAGCCGCCGCCGAAGTCGTCCCCGCCGTCTCGGCGGACCTGCGCGCGCTGGCGGCCGCAGCCCGGCTCGACGGCGAGCTGCGCGCACCGGCCATCCCGGAACTGGCCGCAGCGTGGACGTTGGGCAGGCGCTACGGCCTGCCGATGGCCGACGTCCTGAACGCCGCCCGCCGCGACGCCGAAGCAGCCCTGTCATACGCCCGCCGGATGCGCGCCAAACTGGCCGGCCCACGCTCGAGCGCCGCGGTGCTCACCGGCCTCCCGGTGCTGTGCGTGCTCCTCGGACAGGCGATGGGCGCGGCCCCGCTGTCCGTACTGATCGAAAGCACGCCAGGCCAACTCCTGCTGGTCATCGGCAGCGTCCTGCTCTGGGCAGGAACGGCCTGGTGCCGAGCCCTGACCGCCCAGGTACGACTCCGATGACCGCGGCCGCCCTGCTTGTTCGCCAGCGCGGTCTCCGTCTGAAGGGGAACGACCTGGTGCCGCCCCCTGAGCGATCGGGCCTGGCTCCGATAACCGCGGCCGCAGTGCTTCGCCGCGGTCTTCGTCTGGCCGGGCACTGCCCGGTGCCGGGCCCAGGGCGACCGGACGCGGCACAGGTGACCTCGGCCGCACTGCCGCTGCTCGGCGCCGCCCTCATCTGGGCAGCGAGAACCGGCCGGCGCCGCGCCCTGATCGGCCGGGTGCGACTCCGGTGACCGCGGCTGCCCTACTGCTGTTCGCCGGCGCAGTACTCATCTGGCCGGGCGACGCCACCGTGGCACGGCGGTTCGCCTGGCTGACGGCAAGCCGGCCACCTCCGCCGGCGCGCACCTGGCCCGGCGCGGTGCCACACGTAGCGGCCGCGCTGAGCGGCGTCTTGCTGGCCGTACTGATCGGCGGCGTGGCCGGGACGGTCGTCGGCGCGCTCGTGACGGCCGCCGGGTGGTGGGTGATCCGCCGTTCCCGTCGGCCACGGGCACCGTCGGCCGACATCGCCACCAGACTCCGGCTGGCCGGGACGCTCGACCTCTTGGCCGCCTGCCTGCGAGCGGGGCTCCCGGTACCGACAGCACTCGACGCCGTGTCCGGCGCCGCGCCCGCCGAGATGGCGACGGCGTTGCACTCGACCGCGGCGCTGCTGGCCCTCGGTTCTGAGCCGGGCGAGGCTTGGGCACCGGTGCAGGAGCTTCCCGGCCTCGGTGAACTGGCGGTCGCGGCGATCCGGACGTCCCGCTCGGGCGCCGCCTTCGCCATGGCCGCCGGCGACCTCGCCGAGCGGCTCCGGGAGGAACTGGCCACGGAGGCCGAGGAACGCGCCGAACGGGCCGGGGTGGCGCTCGCCCTGCCGGTCGGCCTGTGCTTCCTGCCCGCCTTCTTCTGCCTCGGCGTGCTGCCGGTCGTCCTCGGCCTGGCCGGACGTCTCGGCCCGCTCTTCTGACCACCCCATCGAAAGGAACTCCCATGCGCGTGCCCACCACCGGCGACGACGGCTCCACGACGGTCGAATACGCGATCGTCACGGTCGCGGTAGCGGCCTTCGCGGCCGTCCTCTACACCCTGCTCACCGGCGACTCGGTCGTCTCATGGCTGACGAGCCTGGTCATGAAGGCCCTGTCGGTCCCCTCATGAGCCGCCGCGACGACGGCTCGGTCACGGTGGAAGCGGCACTAGGCCTGGCCGGGCTCACGGTGGTGACGGTGCTGCTGCTAGCCGGCATGACGGTCCTGTCAGCCCAGCTCAGCTGTACAGACGCAGCCCGCGAGGCGGCGCGCCTGGTGGCCAGAGGCCAGCCCAATGAGGCCGAGGCGGCGTTCCACCAGATCGCCCCAAGGGGCGCAACGCTGGACGTCCAGCTCTCGGGCGGCGAAATCACGGTCAGCGTGGCAGCCCACCCAGCCGACGGCCTCCTCCCGGCAATCAACCTGAGGGCGACGGCCTACGCAATGGCGGAGCCAGGTACCGAGGCAGCCGATGCCCCAGGTTGACACGCAAGAGGCCCGCCGCCGAGCAGGTGCACCGACCACCCGGCCACAAGCCGAGGGGCGGTCGACGGCGGATAGCGGTGCGGCGACCGCCTGGGCACAAGACGAGCAGCGGCCGGCGGCAGGCAGCTGCGTGGCGGCTATCTGGACGGCGCCGACCGCTCAGACACAAGGCGGAAGGCGGCTGCCGGTGGGTAGAGGAGGAGTGCCCATCGGCATAGCGCCGAACACTCAGACAGAAGGAGGGCAACGGCTCGCGGCGGTCAGCGGAGCGGCGCCCAGCGCGCCAATGCCGACCGCTCGGATACAAAGCAGGGGGCGGCGCGCGGCGACCACCCGGACAGCACCGCCCGCCTGGACACAAGGCAGGCGCCGTCTTGAGACGAGCGGCAGAGCGGCGACAGTGGCGACTGCCCGGGCACAAGGCAGGCGCCGTCTCGGGACGAGCGGCAGAGCGGCGACAAAGCCGACTGCCTGGGCACCAGGCGGAGAGCGGCCGGCGGACAGTGGTGCGGCGACCATCTGGACCGCCATGGCCGTCGCTGCGGTGACCGGCGTCGCCGTGCTCGGGTTCTGGCTCGGGGCCCTGGTCGTTGCGCGGCATCACGTCGAATCGGCTGCCGATCTGGGTGCTCTCGCCGCGGCGTCGCACGCTTCGGACGGGCCGGACCGGGCCTGTGACCGTGCTCGGTGGGTGGCCGAGCGGATGGGCGTCACGCTCCTGACCTGCCGCTGGCAGCGGCTGGATGCCCTTGTCGAGGTCGAGGCACCGAGTTCGGGGTTCGCCGGGCTGCCCGGTCCGGCTGCCCACGCCAGGGCTGGTCCGGCCGGTCAGCCGTGACCGGCAGCCCGTTCTCAGCGAATGACGGTTCACCAACGCGGCCGAGGGGTACATCAACAACTCGCGACGCTGAACCACCGCTCGCCGCCGCTCGGGCTGACCTGCCGGTGCGGTCGACCGGCGGACGCCGACCGGTCGGTATGCGGGGGTGACCGGCTGCTCCCGACGATCGCGCGATGAGCGGCTGTTGGTCACGCGCAGCGGTCATTGATGCACGGTAAGCGGTCAAAACCGCGTCCCACCTGGGCTGATGGACGCCGTTCGGGCGGCCTCACGGGTCGTCCACGGGCAGGTGAGGACGGGTTTCGCACGACGAACGGTCCTTGTTCGCCTGCCGTTCACCGTCCATGGCGTACCGCTGGGTTCGGTCCGGCGGTAGGGACTACGAGGCGTTCATCGCCCAGTAACCACCGGTTGTCGCGTGGGGGTTCCGGGCAATGTGCAACTTGCCGTTAAGTGAGACGTGCGACACCACGGCAGGGTCTCGAGGGGTCGCGACGAACCAGACCTCACAGGCAGGAAAGACATGTTGGACGCGAATTGGCCGGACAGCTGGCGCGGCGCCTTCCGCATCGAACTGCGGGCGGAGGCGATCGGTCTCGCCTGGCGTGGCTGGCCGGTGCTGCCGGGCGTCAACCCCGCGCCGCTCACGGACGGCGACGACCTCACCTGGCGCCGTCCCGTCCCGGCCAGTGACAACTGGCGCGAGCAGATCGGCACCCACGCCCACGAGGTGGCCACCTGGTTCTCCGATCGCACGCACAGCCTGCTCGTCGCCACCGGCACCGTGCTCGACGCCATCGAGGTCGACGACGAACTCGGCAAGCGCGCCTGCCGTCTGCTCCGCGCCCTGGGTCACCCCGCCCCCATCATCGCGCTGCCGAACGGCCGCTGGCTCTTCCTCACCACCGTCGCCGACCACGTGCCGGCCGAGCTCGCCTCCCGCGCCTCGATCCAGTGGCACGGCAAGGACAGCTGGATCCCGCTGCCTCCTTCGCCGTTCCAGCACGGTGTTGTGCACTGGCGCGTCAAGCCCGAGGTCTGCGGCTGGCACCTGCCGGACGCCGCCGAAGTGCAGGACGTGCTCGTCCGTGCGCTGGCCGGCGCCGACGCCGCGCAGCTGGTTCACACCACTGCGGCCTGAGTCACCCGAACCGCCGCCCGGCCGGTCCCAGCCCGGCCGAGGCGGAGCAGGACACAACTCCATGGACCACTGTGTGGCTGTTCTAGGTGCTGTGTTGACGCAACGCCCCGAGCACGGTTCCCAGAACTGCCACCGCCCCCGCCTTGTCCAGCGGTTCGTTGCCGTTCCCGCACTTCGGCGACTGAACGCAGGACGGGCATCCCGTCGGGCACTCGCAGGAGACGATCGCCTCCCGCGTTGCGACCAGCCACGGGACAATCGCGGCATAACCGCGCTCGGCAAATCCCGCACCCCCGGGATGGCCGTCGTGCACGAACACCGTTGCCTCCCCGGTGTCTTCGTGCCACGCGGTACTCACCCCGCCGATGTCCCATCGGTCGCACGTAGCAAACAGCGGTAGCAGGCCGATCGCCGCGTGCTCGGCGGCATGCAGGGCACCGGGGACCCGTGCCGGAATCAATCCGGCACCCCCCGGTGCCCTGCCACCCTCGTGAACGGGCCCCCGACCGTTCGCCAGGGTCTCCTTCCCGGTCCCCACCGGCCCCGCAGATTCGGTCCCCACCCGATGGCCCCCGGTCCCCGCCTCGCCATCGGCCGAACCCGAATCCGCGGAACTCGCGGAATCGCCCGGCCCAGCCTGATCCGCGGCACTCGCGGAGCGGCTCGAACCTGCTGGAACTGCGGCACTGGGCCCAGTCAGGTCTGCAGCAGTCGCGGAGCGGCTCAAACCAGCTGGAACTGCGGCACTCGGCCCAGACAGTTCTGAGGCATTCGCGGAGCGGCTCGAACCAGCCGGAACCGTTGCACTCGGCCCAGTCAGTTCTGAGGCATTCGCGGAACGGCCCAAACCCGCCGGAACCGCGGAGCTCGCGGAACTGCTCGTCCCAGCCGGAGCCGCGGAACCGCTCGGAGCAGCCGAATCCGCGAGACCCGCGGAGCTGCTCGAACCTGCCAGCCCCGGATCCGTGGAGCCGTTCGGTCCAGCCGAGGCCGGATTCGTGGAACCGCTCGCGGCAGCCGGACCCGGAGCCGCAGGACCAGTTGGCCCCGAATCCGCGGATCCACTTGAGCCAGTCAGCCCAGAATCCGCAAGACCCGCGGAAGCGATCGGGCCTGTAAGCCGCGGAGCCGCTGAAGCGATCGGGCCTGTAGGCCCCGGAGCCGCAGAACCGCTCGGACCAGTCAGACCCGGATTCGCTGAATTCGCGGATCCGCCTGGGCCGGTAAGCTCCGATTCCCCTGAACTCGTGGATCCGGTCGGGCCAGCCGGAGCCGCGGAACCGCCCAGGCCGGTCATCTCCGGATCCGCGGAACTCGAAGTAACCCGAACCCCGGCCGAGCGCGCAAGACCGCTTGACCTCGCGCGCACCGCGTCGGTCCCCAGCAGCTCTGACGAGATCGTGTACCAGACCGCTCTCGTGTGCAGGCTCTGCTCCGGCAGGTCGAGCGGCGTGGAGTCCAGCACCTCACCCGACGGACGTCGCCGCAGGTAGCCGACTACCTGGGACGTCACCGCCACCTCGCCGAGGCAGACCGTCACGCCGCCGAAGTCCTGTTTCTCCAGCGTGCTCAGCACCGAGATGTCCACGATCTCTCGCGGTGTCGTCGTCCAGTCCGGGTTTTCCGCGTGGACCATCGCCAGCCCGGTCTCCAGGTCCAGCTCGTCGACGACGTACGACGACCCCTGGTGCAGGTAGACCGCGCCGGGGTGGACGGCGAAGCAGGCCGAGCCCGGGTCGACCGTTCCCAGCATCCGGCCGGAGTCCGACTCCACCACCGCGATCTGGTCGCCGCCAGTGCCGCGGATGCCGACGTCGGCGTGTGGGCGGTCGCGGGACGTCCAGTACCAGCCGCTCGAGCGGCGCCGCAGCAGCTTCTGGTCCGCCAGCTCGGCGAGCACCTCCAGCGCCGCGTCGCCACCGAACATCTCCAGCTCGGGCACGGTCAGCGGCAGCTCGGCGACGGCGCAGGCGAGCTGCGGCGCCAGCACGTACGGGTTCGCCGGGTCGAGGACCGCCGTCTCCACCGGCCGGTCGAGCAACGCCGCCGGGTGGTGCACCAGGTACGTGTCCAGCGGGTCGTCCCGCGCCACGAAAACCACCAGCGCCGAGTCGCCCGAACGGCCCGCGCGGCCGGCCTGCTGCCAGAACGACGCGAGGGTGCCCGGGTAGCCGGCCAGCACCACCGCGTCCAGGCCCGCGATGTCGACGCCCAGCTCGAGCGCGTTGGTCGTCGCGACGCCCAGCAGACGCCCCGACAGCAACGCCGCCTCGAGTGCTCGGCGCTCCTCTGGCAAGTAACCAGACCTATACGCCGCAACGGCTACCGACAACCGGGGGTCCACTTCGGACAGTATGCGACGCGCACCCAGCGCGGCCAGCTCCGCGCCGCGGCGCGAGCGGATGAAGGCCAGCGACCGCGCGCCCTCGACGACCAGGTCGGCGAGGATTCGCGACGCCTCCGCGCCGGCCGACCGCCGGACCGGCGCGCCGTTCTCGCCGGTCAGTTCGTCGAGCAGCGGCGGCTCCCACAACGCGACCGTCCGGGCGCCGCGTGGTGACGCGTCATCGGTGACCGCGACACACGGAACGCCGGTGAGCCGCGAAGCGAACGAAGCGGGCGAAGCCGTGGTCGCCGACGCGAGCACGAACACCGGCGAAGCGCCGTAGTGCTCGGCCACCCGCCGGAGCCGGCGCAGCAGCAGGGCCACGTGCGACCCGAAGACCCCGCGATAACTGTGGCACTCGTCGACGACCACGCAGCCGAGCCGCCGGAAGAACGGCGCCCACCGCCCGTGCGCCGAGAGGATCCCGCGGTGCAGCATGTCCGGGTTGGTGAAGACCCAGTTCGCGTGCGCGCGCACCCAGTCGCGTTCCACCATCGGCGTGTCCCCGTCGAACGACGCCGCCCGGACGCCCGGCACGTCCAAAGAGGACACCGACCGCAGCTGGTCGGCGCCCAGCGCCTTGGTCGGCGAGAGGTACAGCGCCGTCGTCTTCTCGCCCGCGGCGAGCCGCGACAACACCGGCAGCTGGTAAGCCAGCGACTTACCGGACGCCGTGCCGGTCGAAATCACCACGTGCCGGCCCTCGTACGCGTGCGAAGCAGCCTCGGCCTGGTGCGCCCACGGCGCCGGCACCCCGCAGTCACTCAGCGCGTTCACGACCGCCGGATCGGCCCACGACGGCCACGGCACGCACCGCGCCGCCCGGCCCGGCAGGTCCGCGACGTGCGTGATCGGGTCTTCGCGCGCCGGGATGCCCGCGGTCACCCGCCCCAGCAGCCGCCGCCCACGTGATTCGTCCACCCGCCGAGCTTGGCACAGGGGTCCGACAGTTCCGGCGCATGCCAACTGGGCCAACAGATCGGCAGCAGAGTGATCGATCAAGTGAGGAGGCTCACAAGGTAACGGAATGTACCGTCCCCGGGACGGCTTGTCGGGCCTGGTTGCAGTACCAATACACTCCCGCAATCCACACCCTCTGTGGTGAGCGTCATGTGAGACGTGCATTGCTGCCCGGCTAGCGTGTCGCTCGGTACAGGGTCCATGCCAGCGTAGGCCGTGTCGAACCCTCGGCTCGTCGACGCTGGCGCATGTCGACGTCTCCTGGAGGACGAATGGCACGGCAGTTCCTCGCGGAGGGCGGCAACATCACGCTCTCCGGAGGTGGCTACACGATTGTCGGTGTAGTCGCCGTGGTCGCGCTTGCCGCACTCGTCATCGGCTACGTCTTGCTCAAGGAGGTGCTGGCCGCGGGCCAGGGCACCGCCAAGATGCAGGACATCGCCAAGGCGGTGCAGGAAGGTGCGGCCGCATATCTGAAGCGGCAGCGGAACACCCTCGCCATTTTCGGCGTGATCGTGTTCCTCCTGCTTTTCGCACTCCCCGCCGACGACTGGAACGAGAAGATCGGCCGCTCGATCTTCTTCCTGGTCGGCGCGGCATTCTCGTTCGCGATCGGTTACCTCGGCATGTGGCTGGCGACGCAGGCGAACCTGCGCGTGGCCGCCGCGTCGCGTGAGGAAGGCGGCCGCGAAACCGCCATGCGCGTGGCCTTCCGCACCGGTGGTGTGGTCGGCATGATCACCGTCGGCCTCGGCCTGTTCGGCGCCGCGGTCGTCGTGCTGGTGTACACCGGCCAGGCCCCGAAGGTGCTCGAAGGTTTCGGTTTCGGCGCCGCGCTGATCGCCATGTTCATGCGTGTCGGCGGCGGTATCTTCACCAAGGCCGCCGACGTCGGCGCCGACCTCGTCGGCAAGGTCGAGCAGGGCATCCCGGAGGACGACCCGCGCAACGCCGCGACCATCGCGGACAACGTCGGTGACAACGTGGGTGACTGCGCCGGCATGGCCGCGGACCTCTTCGAGTCCTACGCCGTCATGCTCGTCGCCGCCCTGATCCTGGGCAGCACCGCCTTCGGCGTGCACGGCCTGATCTTCCCGCTGATCGTGCCGGCCATCGGCGTGATCACCGCGGTGATCGGCGTCTACATCACGAAGGCGCGCGTCGGCGAGGGTGGCCTCGTCACGATCAACCGCTCCTTCTACATCTCCGCGGTCATTTCCGCGGTGCTGTCGGCGATCGCGGCGTTCGTCTACCTGCCGAGCAGCTTCTCGGACTTCGGCGCGGGCTTCGAAAACGCGGGCAACCCGGCGGTCATCGCGACCATCGCGGTGATCATCGGCATCGTGCTCGCCGCGGTCATCCTGAAGCTGACCGGTTACTACACCGGCACCGAGTACAAGCCGGTCAAGGACGTCGCGCAGACGTCGGAGACCGGCGGCGCGACCGTCATCCTCTCCGGTATCTCGGTCGGTTTCGAGTCCGCGGTGTACACCGCGCTGGTGATCGGCGCGGCCGTGTTCGGCGCGTACCTGCTGGGCGGCGGCGTCGCGCTGTTCGCCGTGGCGCTCGCCGGTACCGGCCTGCTGACCACCGTCGGCGTCATCGTCGCGATGGACACCTTCGGCCCGGTCTCGGACAACGCGCAGGGCATCGCCGAGATGTCGGGCGACGTCGACGAGAAGGCCGCGCAGATCCTCACGGAGCTGGACGCGGTCGGCAACACCACCAAGGCCATCACCAAGGGCATCGCGATCGCCACGGCGGTGCTCGCGGCGACGGCGCTGTTCGGCTCCTACTCCGACGCGATCGAGAAGACGCTGTCGGGCATGGGCGCGGGCGTGGCCAGCGGCCTCGGTGCGGCGAACTCGTTCGTCAACACGATCGTCAGCCCGAACACCCTCGTCGGCGTCATCGTCGGCGCGGCCGTGGTGTTCATGTTCTCCGGTCTCGCCGTCAACGCGGTCTCCCGCGCCGCCGGCGCGGTGGTCTACGAGGTCCGTCGCCAGTTCCGCGACATCCCCGGGATCATGGAGGGCACCACCCGTCCCGAGTACGGCAAGGTCGTCGACATCGTCACGCGCGACTCGCTGCGTGAGCTGACGACGCCGGGTCTGCTGGCGGTCTTCGCCCCGATCGCGGTCGGTTTCGGCCTGGGCACCGGCGCGCTCGCCGGCTACCTGGCCGGCGCGATCGCCTGCGGCACCCTGATGGCGATCTTCCTCGCCAACTCCGGTGGCGCGTGGGACAACGCGAAGAAGCTGGTCGAGGACGGCAACCACGGTGGCAAGGGCTCGTCCGCGCACGAGGCCACCATCATCGGTGACACCGTGGGTGACCCGTTCAAGGACACCGCCGGCCCGGCGATCAACCCGCTGATCAAGGTGATGAACCTGGTCTCCGTGCTGATCGCGCCCGCCGTCGTGCAGTTCTCGATCGGCCCGGACCAGAACACCGCCGTGCGCATCATCATCTCGCTGGTCGCGCTCGCCGTGATCGTCGCGGCGATCGTGGTGTCGAAGCGCCGGGGCACCGTCCTCACGGACACCCCGACCGAGATCACGGCCTGACACACGCAGTACCCGCTTCCCGGGCCCGGCACGCAGCGTCGCGTGCCGGGCCCGGGGCGTGTCAGCACTTCCCACACTGGCCTGGCGACTTGCGAAGCGGCACCGAGTCGGTACCGTCGGGCTCTCGGGGGACGTCGTCGAGCTGGAGGTGTGCGGGTGCGGCCGCGGTCAACCGTCTTAGCCGCTCTGACCACGACGATCACCATCGGCCTCGCCGGCTGCGGGCAGCAAGCCCCAACGCAGTCGCCGGCGCGGGACCAGGGTCTGTCGGTGACGACCGTGGTGCCGCAGGCCGATCCCGTGGCGAGATGGGCGGACGGCTACTGCGGTGCGATGGGTTACCTGGTCCGCGCGCTGGCCTCGCTCCCGACGGTCGATCCGAGCACGCCGCAGCAGGCGTCCCGGACGACGGGCGATCTCCTTTCTTCGGTGGTGGGTGGGCTCGACCGGAGCCTCGCCGGGCTGAACGCGCTCGGCGCGCCGCCGGTGCCCGCCGCGGACGCCGGCCGCGAGGACGTCATCGGGCAGTTCACCGAGATCCGCACGCAGGCCGAGAACGCGCGGCAGCGCATCGCCGCCGTCCAGGGTGACGCGGAGGCGACCAAAGCGGCGCTCGGCGAGGCCGGCGCCACGCTGGACCGCATCGACGCCCTGGACTACCTCAGGGGCCTCAAGAACGTCCCCGCCCTGGAGTCGGCTCAGCGACGGGCGCCCAGCTGCGGTCAGCTCGACCAGCCGCCCGGCTGAAAGATCACGGTGACCCTCGCCACGAATCGAACTTGTGTTCTAGTATGGCGCGGTGGATCGGACGATCTCGCTCTTCTCCGCGGAGGCCAGCGGGCCCGGCCTGGGCGACCTGGCCGGGCTGTTGTGCTGCCACGGCCAGATCACCGGTTTCGGGCGCACCGCCGCGCGGCTTTCGGTGGTCGTCGAGGAACCGTGGCGGGCGCACGTCCTGGCGCGTGAGCTGCGTCAGCGCGGCGCGGACGCCCAGGTCTCGAAGGCCGAGTGCGGCAACCCGCAGGTGCGGACGTCGTTCCGGGTGGACCTGCTCCCGCTGGCGCTGAGATGGCTGCGCGAGGGTTGCGCCGGCCCGGTGGAGGACGACTCGGGCAAGGCGGTGCCGGACGGTTTCCGGCTGAGCGGCGCGGTGCTGCGGATGTGGGCGCTGGCCGGCGGCCGGCCCGGGACGCAGGGGTACCTCCTGGGCGTCGACCCGCTGGCGCCCGGCATGCACGAGCGGCTGGTCGAGGCGCTGACGCCGCTGGGTGTGCTGGCGAAGCTGACCGGCCCGAAGGCCGAGGTCCCGGCGGTGAAGGTCACCGGGAAACGCAGGTTGGAGGCGTTGCTGGAACTGATCGGAGAGCCGCCGCGAGGCGCCGAAGCGGCGTGGCCCGGTGCGGCGCCGGAGGCGGCTCCGCACCCGGAGGCCGTGACGAGCACGGCCTGACCGGGTGCGGCTGCCGCGTCAGGGCCGGGGCAGGGTGCAGCCGGTCTGGGTGAGCGCGATTTCGCTGGCCGCGGTGAGGCAGGCCGGGATGCCGTAGGTCTCCTGGCCGTAGTTGGTCAGGTGGTGCACCGTCACGTTGCCGGCCTGGTCGACCTCGCACGGGTTGTTCTCCGTGCAGCGCTGGCCGTCCTCGTTGCCGGTGTTGTTGACGCCGACGACCTTGCCGCCGGAGATGATCGGCGAGCCCGAAGTGCCGCCGATGGTCTGGCAGGCGGAGGTGTAGCGGATCGAGTCCTTCCAGGTCCAGCTGCCCTCCTTGAGGCGGTAGACGAACCCGTCGATGTTGCAGGAGTAGACGCGCTTCCAGTAGCCCGAGACGACGTCGATCGCGGAGCCCGCGGTCGGGTGCGCGTTCGACAGCTCCAGCGGCGAGATCCCGTAGCTCGACTTGATCTGCGCGTAGGTGGTGTTGAGCTGGTAGAGCGACACGTCGGTGTCGGTCATCGTGCCGTAGATGATCTTCTTCGCCCGCAGGGTCGCCTTGTTGCTCCCGCTGGCGGTGAGCAGCGTGAACGTCCGGCTCGACGCCTGGTTGGTGATCACCTGGCCGGGGCCGGGGAAGCCGCTTTCGAGGCAGTGGCCGTTGGACATGACGAGGGCGGGCGCGGTGTCCGGCGTCGCGACCGGTTTGACCACCGAGCCCGAGCAGTTGGACAGCGCCACGGTGCCGGCGAAGTTCGCCGCGGCCGCGTTCGCCGGAGTGACTCCCAGTAATACGGTGGCGGTCACGGCGGTGAGCAGGGCGCCGAGCAGGCGTCGGGTCATGGCGGATCCTTTCGGCTGGACGGGGAATCCAGTGAAGCGGTCACGTCCCCGCGCCCACCACCGTCGAACGGAGGGTATCCGGCCGGTCACGCGCTAGGCTGCGCGGCACGTGGCCGAAATCACGTGCCCGGTGTAGAGAGGAAACATCGCCGAGGTCAACGGCGATGCGGTGGACACAGGCTCAGCGGCGTGTTGGGCCACCTCCACGCCGTCCGGGCTGGGAGAGCGTGCACACTGACAGGTCGAGACGCGGGCTTGGACCCCCCGTCAGGGGTTCGGACGTGGTGCAGTCCCGCGGCGGCGGGACGAGATGAGCGGAGAGCAGGACAGCGTGGCAGGAGCACGGACCAAGAAGAACGGAGCCGGGGCGGACAACGGCGCCGGGCACCGGCGGCTCGTTATCGTCGAGTCGCCGACCAAGGCCCGCAAGATCGCCCCCTACCTCGGCGGCGGTTACGTCGTCGAGTCCTCCGTCGGCCACATCCGCGACCTGCCGCGTGGAGCCGCTGACGTCCCCGCCCAGTACAAGGGTGAGTCGTGGGCCCGGCTCGGGGTCGACGTCGACAACGACTTCAAGGCCCTCTACGTGGTCACCCCGGACAAGAAGTCCAAGGTCACCGAGCTCAAGGGGCTGCTGAAGGACGTCGACGAGCTCTACCTCGCGACGGACCCCGACCGCGAGGGCGAAGCCATCGCGTGGCACCTGCTCGAGACGCTGAAGCCGAAGGTCCCGGTCCGCCGGATGGTCTTCCACGAGGTGACCGAGCAGGCGATCCTCGCGGCCGCCGACTCCACCCGCGAGCTGGACGCCGACCTCGTCGACGCCCAGGAGACCCGCCGCATCCTCGACCGCCTCTACGGCTACGAGGTCTCGCCGGTGCTGTGGAAGAAGGTCATGCCGAAGCTTTCGGCGGGCCGCGTGCAGTCGGTGGCGACCCGGATCGTGGTCGAGCGGGAGCGCGAGCGGATGCGCTTCACGTCGGCGTCGTACTGGGACATCTCGGCGACGATGGACGCGGGCGAAGAGGCCTCGCCGCGGAACTTCCCGGCCCGGCTGGTCGCCGTGGACGGCGCGCGCCTGGCCACCGGCCGCGACTTCGGTTCGGACGGGCAGCTCAAGGCGTCGAACAACGAGGTCCGCGTGCTGGCCGAGGCCGACGCGCGTCGCCTGGCCGACGCCCTGAAGCAGCGTGACTTCGAGGTCTCGAGCGTCGAGGAGAAGCCGTACACGCGGAAGCCGTACGCGCCGTTCATGACCTCGACGCTGCAGCAGGAGGCGGGCCGCAAGATGCGGTTCACGTCGGAGCGCACCATGCGGATCGCGCAGAAGCTGTACGAGAACGGTTACATCACTTATATGCGTACCGACTCGACGACGCTCTCGGAGTCGGCGATCTCGGCGGCACGCAGCCAGGCCACGCAGCTGTACGGCAAGGAGTACGTCTCGCCGTCGCCGCGCCAGTACACCCGCAAGGTCAAGAACGCGCAGGAGGCGCACGAGGCGATCCGTCCCTCCGGCGAGGTCTTCCGCACGCCGGGCCAGGTCGCGAGCGAGCTGGACACCGACGAGTACCGCCTCTACGAGATGATCTGGCAGCGCACGATCGCCTCGCAGATGGCCGACGCCAAGGGCACCACGATGTCGGTGCGCATCGTCGGCAACGCGACTTCGGGCGAGGAGTGCACCTTCGCCGCTTCGGGCCGCACGATCACCTTCGCAGGCTTCCTGAAGGCGTACGTCGAGGCGGTCGACACCGAGACCGGCGGTGAGGCCGACGACAAGCAGAGCCGCCTGCCGGTGCTCGAGAAGGACCAGGACCTCACCGCGACCGAGCTGAGCCCGGACGGGCACACGACCTCGCCGCCGGCCCGGTACTCCGAGCCGAGCCTGGTCAGCAAGCTGGAAGAGCTGGGCATCGGCCGCCCGTCGACGTACGCGTCGATCATCAAGACCATCCAGGACCGCGGTTACGTCTGGAAGAAGGGCTCCGCGCTCGTTCCGTCGTGGGTCGCGTTCGCCGTGATCGGCCTGATGGAACGGCACTTCGAGCGGCTCGTCGACTACGACTTCACCGCCGGCATGGAGGACGAGCTCGACCGCATCGCCAACGGCGACGAGCAGCGCGGCCAGTGGCTGTCGAAGTTCTACTTCGGCGGCGACATGGGCGTCGACGGCTCGATCGGCCGCCTGGGCGGGCTGAAGAAGCTGGTCGAGGGCAGCGTCGAGGACATCGACGCGCGTGAGATCAACTCGATCCCGCTGTTCAGCGACTCCGAGGGGCACACCGTCGTCGTCCGGGTCGGCCGTTACGGGCCGTACCTGGAGCGCGAGGTCGACGGGAACTCGCAGCGCGCGAACCTGCCCGAGGACCTGCCGCCGGACGAGCTCTCCCTGGAGATCGCGGAGAAGCTGTTCGCGACCCCGCAGGAGGGCCGCACGCTGGGTACCGACCCGGTGAGCGGGCACGAGATCGTCGCGAAGGAAGGCCGCTTCGGGCCGTACGTCACCGAGGTCCTGCCGGAGCCCGAGCCGCTGCCCGAGACCGCTACGGCCGCGCAGAAGAAGGCCGCGAAGGCGAAGCAGCCGAAGCCGCGCACGGGCTCGCTGTTCAAGTCGATGGACATCGAGACGGTGAACCTCGAGGACGCGCTGAAGCTGCTTTCGCTGCCGCGCGTGGTCGGCAAGGACCCGGAGTCCGGCGACGAGATCACGGCGCAGAACGGGCGCTACGGGCCGTACCTGAAGAAGGGCACGGACTCGCGCTCGCTCACGACCGAGGACCAGCTGTTCTCGATCACCGTCGAAGAGGCGCTGAAGATCTACGCCGAGCCAAAGCAGCGCGGCCGGTCCGCCACCGCGAAGCCGCCGCTCAAGGAACTCGGCGAGGACCCGGTGTCGAAGAAGCCGATGGTCGTCAAGGACGGCCGGTTCGGCCCGTACGTCACCGACGGCGAATACAACGCGACGCTGCGCAAGGGTGACGACATCGACGAGCTCACCGCCGAACGGGCGTCCGAGCTGCTGGCGGAGAAGCGGGCGAAGGGGCCGGCGCCGAAGCGGAAGGCGCCGGCGCGCAAGCCGGCGTCGACGACGGCGAAGACGGTCAAGGCGGGGACGAGCAAGACCGCCAAGGCCGCGGCCACGAAGACCGCTCCCAAGCGCACCACGGCCACCAAGGCCAAGTAGCGCTCTCCCGAAGGCCCCCTCGCCGGCGCTTATGTCCGGTAAGGGGGCCTTCGCGGCGTTTCGGACCGCCTGCCGACCGTTCGGCGACTCGTCTCGTGGAGTCGAACATATGTGCGAGAAATTGTCGGTGCCAGGGTGTTCAATCGAGGGGTGAACAACTCAGTCGCCGTCTTCGACGTCATCGACGAGGTCATCGCCCCGCTCTCGGCCGAGGTCCCGGAGCGGCCCTCCGTGATGGAGTTCTACGACCCCGAGTTCGAGATCCCGCCGGTGCTGGCGGACACCGAACCCCGCTTCTCGCGGCCGGACGAGCGGCCGCGGAGCCTGGCCGACGAGGTCGAGCAGTACACCCGGTTCGTCGCCGGGATGGCCGCGATCGGCCTGGCGCCGGGTGGCGAGGTCACGGCGGAGGCCGTCGGGCTGTACCGGGCGTTGCGGGGCGGCTTCATCCGCGGTGTCGTCACCGGCGTCTTCCCGGCCCGGCGCGAGCCGTGGGAGGTCCGGTTCTTCGGCGACGAGGACTACACCACGGTGCTGCACAAGCTGGGCAACCGCGCGCGGCTGCGGTCGGGGTTCCTCAGCGAGCTGCCCGGCTGGGTGTTCGACGGGCTGCCCGACCGGCCACCCGGCCCGGGCCGGCAGGTGCGCATCGAGACCGACGAGGGCGGCCTGATCCCGCGCCGGTGCGAGGAGGCCGTCGAGCTGATCCGGGAGTGCGCGGCGCGGCCGCGGCTGGGCACGGTGCTGGTCGACCTCGCGGTGCGGAACTCGATACTGGCCGAGTACCCGCACGGCGCGTTCGGCCTGGTGGACAACGACCTCGGGCGCTACCAGTTCAGCGCGGCCATCGGGCGGAGCGGGCGCTGGACCGTCACGTGGGGACCAGCGTCGCGGAGCACGGCCGAGCAGTGGATCGTCGAGGCGGTGCAGAGCCATGCCTGAGCCGGCGGCGCGGAGAGATCTCACGGTGCGCGACGCGATCCTCGCCGCGGTCGAGGAGAACAGCGGCGTGCCGATGTGGCGCGGCGCGGCCGCGGCGCCGGTCGAGCCGCGCGACACGGGAGCGGCGGACCGGCGCGGGCGGAGCGAGGTGCGGCGCCATGGCTGAGCGCACCGCGGCGCGCGAGCTGCTGGAGCTGGCGGCCTGGCCGGTCCTGGCGGCGATGCCGGACCGCGAGCCGGTCGACCGGTTGTACAACCCGGACGTCAGCGACCACGACATCCTCGTGCACGGCCCGGTCTCCGACGACCCGGCGGACCTGGCCGAGGAGGTCGAGCGGCACGTGGCGTGGGCCGCCTGGATCGACGGCACACCGTTCGGCGAAGACGGCGAGCTCAACGAAGTCGGCTTCGAGGTGGTGTCGCTGATGCTGCGCGGCTCGGTGCGCGCGGCGCTGTGCGGCGTGTTCGACGAAGGGCCGGAGACCGCGGACATCCGGTGCTACGCCGACGGCGAGCGGGCGTTCATGATGGGCTCGCTGCCGGGGCGCACCGCGATCCACCTCGCCGACTTCGACGAGCTGCCGGAGATGCTGGTGGCGGAGCTGCCGGAAGTGCCGTTCGGCAGCCCGCGCCGCGCGATCTGGGTCTCGGTCGACGCCGACGGCCTGGTCCACGACGGCCAGGACGACGACGTCGGCGCGATGCGCGAGGTGCTGGCCCGCCCGCGTTCGGGCACGGCCGTCCTGGACATGCTCGCGTTCGGCGGGCTGTGCGCCGAGTTCCCCGACCACGGGTTCGTCCTGGTCGACACGGACCTGGGCCGCTTCGCGCTGGCGGCACTGGACCGTGGTGACGGCCGGCGCCAGCTGGTGCTGAGCCCGTTCAGCCGCGAGATGCTCCGCGACTGGTGCCGGAAGATGATCGATCTGGGGCAGGAGGAGATTTCCTGACCCGATGACCGAGGGGCGGTTGCTCCATCCGGGCTCGATCGCCACGCGCGAAACCGGCCATCTTGACACCCTGGGTGTGACCGCTTCCGTGCTGGTCGCCGGCCGTGACTGTGATGGGCTTCACTACGATCTGTCACCATTGGCGGTCGACCGAAGCCTCGGCGGACTGGACACTGCTGGGGGTTCGGGCGTGGGCTTGCGCTGCGTGACGAACCCTCCTTTGGAGACAGAGCCATTGGGCGGATGCGTTATCCGCCATGGTCGCTACCCTGGAAAGGCGAGGACATTCAGTAGTGAGGTGGTCACCATGAGCGCGAACGGTGAGGCTCCCTTCTTCGGTGCCCCCGAGCTCACTCAGCGCGACGGCACACTGTCCGAAGCACCAGGCGAGATGTTCGCGGACCCGGTCTCCGGACTGGTCACCACGGACCCCGAGCCCCGCACCGCGATGCCGAACGGCCACGAGCCCGCCGCCATCCCGGTCGCCGGGCCCGTGCAGCACGACGAGGAGGTCGTACGCCGGATGGTGGAGGAGACCCTCCGCGAAGACGGCGTGCCCGGGGCCCAGGCCCCGGGGGCGATCCCACCCGCCGGCACCACGGGCACGCTCGGCGAGGACGTGGCGCCGCCGCTCGGGGTGCTGCCACGGCAACGCAACCGGCAACGGACCTGGCCGAAGCGGGCACCGCAGATGCTGCGGCCCGTCCGGCCGCAGCAGGCGCCGCCGGCGGCGGACGACTTCGACGAAGATCTCGAGGTCGTGCCCATCAAGCGGCGCAAGCTGCCGAAGATGCCGGCGATGTCGATGCCGGCGATCGGCCGTCCGTCGTCGAGCGCGTCGGGCGTCATCCTCGCGGTGGTGCTGCTGATCGTGTTCGGGTTCGTCGCCATCGAGATGGTGTCGAGCCTGGTCAGCAGCGTGACGGGGTTGTTCGACTGACGTTCTCCCGCTGTTCCCCACCCCATTGGGACCTCGGGGTCGTCCGCGTGCCAGAGGCCGATCGGGCTACCCTGGCTACACGGTCGGGCTAACTCACGAGGGTGCCCGGCACCGCGGTGACTAGTGGGGTGGGCGTATCAGCGAGGGCGTGCGATCGGTACCCGGGACCGCTCCCGGTGGGTCGTCGGGCGCCGAGGCGTCCACGATCAGCCGGGTGCGGCGGGTACTGGCGATCAAACCGTTCCGGCGCCTCTGGGGCGTCACGTACCTGTGCAGCGTGGCCGACTGGCTGAACATCCTGGCTCTCACCGGCCTGGCCACGAAGCTGACCAACAACTACTTCGCGCAGAACTTCGCCTTCGTCGGCGTCGTGCTGACCGGACTGGCACCGGGGCTGCTGTTCGCCCCGGTCGGCGGCCTGCTCGCGGACCGGTTCGACCGCCGCAAGGTCATGATCGTGGCGGACCTGCTGCGGTGCGGCTTCCTGCTGTCCATCGCCTTCGTCAGCGCGCCGTGGTGGCTGCTGGTCGGCAACTTCCTGGTCGGCAGCGCGGCGAGCATGTGGATCCCGTCCAAGGAAGCGGCGGTCCCGAACCTGCTCCGCCGGCCGGACCAGGTCGAGACGGCCAACCAGCTCGGCATGGTGATGACCTACGGCCTCGCCGTCGTCACCGCGGCCGGCGCGAACGCGATCCTCACCGGCATCAACACGAATTTCCTCCACGTTCCCGGCGAAGACACCAGCCTCAGCATCGCGAAGCTCGTCGTCGTCATCACCGGCCTGCTCTACCTGGCCAGCGCGATCCTCATCGCCACCCGCATCCCCGAACTGTCGCTGCGCAACGTCCACGCGCTGCCGGAGCAGAAGGTCAAGGCGGCCGACGAGGAGAAGCTCGGCATCGGGACGATGATCGCCGACGGCTTCCGCTTCATCCGCAGCACGCCGCTCGTGCGCGGGCTGCTGGTCGGCGCGTTCGGCGCGTTCGCCGCCGGCGGCGCCGTGATCGGCTCGGCCAAGCCGTACTCCTCGAGCCTGCTGGCCGGTGACTCGGCGTTCAGCCTGCTCGTCCTGGCCGTGTTCGTCGGCCTCGCCTCCGGCATGGCCTTCGCGCCGAAGCTGTCCCGGCGGCTCCCGCACGACCGGCTGTTCGGCGTCTCCATCATCGCGGCCGGGCTCTCGCTCGCGCTGGTCGCGTTGTCACCGCACCTGTCGGTCTCGCTGATCACCGTGGTCCTGGTCGGGTTCTGGGCCGGGACGGCGTTCCTCACCGGTGTCACGATCATCGGCTCCCGCGTCGAGGACGCCATCCGCGGCCGGATCAACGCGATCTACCAGCTGATGATGAAGCTGGTGCTGTTCGGCACCACGGTCACCGTCCCGTTGCTGGTCGGTGTCGTGGGGACGCGCACCTTCGACGTCTGGGGTGGCAGGGTCTCGGTTGACGGCACGCGGCCGATCATGTTCGCCGGCGCCGTGATCGCGCTGGTCGCCGGGCTCTTCGCCTACCGGCAGATGGACGACAAGCGCACCGAGCCGATCCTCTCCGACCTGCGCAACGCGCTGCGCCTCACGCCGCGGCGGGTCAACGGGTTCCTCATCGCCGTCGAGGGCACCACCGCGATCAACACCGCGATCCAGGCCGTCAACCTGGCCGACTGGATGCGCGGCGGGACCCGGCCGGTCGTCGTCGCGGCCGACCCGGCGCTCGACGACAAACGGCTGACGGCTCTGGTTTCCGGCGCGTCGCTGACCGGCGCGCGCGCCCAGGCGCTGGCCGCCGCCGCGGTGCGGGCCGACATCGTCGAGCGGCACGTCCAGCCGGCGCTCGACGCCGGTTCGGTGGTCGTGATGGAACGCTTCGTCGACTCGCCACTGGCGCACCTGTCCGCCGTCGCGGGCCTCGACAGCAGCGAGCTCGAAGGCCTCGCCGACTGGGCGACCGGGCGGCTGCGCCCGGATCTGACCGTCCTGCTCGACGCCGCGCCGCCCGGGGCGCCGCGCGACAAGGCGGCCACCATGAACGACCAGTGGCGGGTGCAGCACCTGCTCATCGAAATGGCCGCGGCGGATCCCGAGCGGTACGTCGTGATCGACGCCGACGGCACCGACACCGAGGTCGCCGAGCGGATCCGCACCGCGCTGCGCGCCGTGTTCGTCGGCCGGCTGTCGGCACTGGCCCCGACGACCGAGAAGCCGGTCACGCTGCCGCTCGAAGTCGACGACCCCTTGACCGTCGAAACCCTCGAGACATCGGAAGAGTCTCGCGTGGAGGCGAAGTGACGACGACCGAACGCATCGGCGTCTGGAACCACGTGGTCGGCCAAGAGGCCGCGGTCGAAACCCTGACGGCGGCCGCGTCCGCCGCGGCGAAGATCGTCGCCGGGGAGCCGGCGCCGCCCGGCGCGATGACCCACGCCTGGCTGATCACCGGGCCGGCCGGGTCCGGCCGCTCGGTGGCCGCGCGGACGTTCGCCGCGGGCCTGCAGTGCAGCACCGGCACCGGTTGTGACGCCTGCCCCGGCTGCCACACGACGATGGCGGGCACCCACGCCGACGTCCGGCTCGTGGTGCCGGAAGGCCTGTCGATCTCGGTCGCCGAGATGCGCGCGCTGGTCCAGGCCGCGGCGCGCCGCCCGACCACCGGCAGCTGGCAGGTCGTGATCATCGAGGACGCGGACAGGCTCACCGAGGGCGCGTCGAACGCTCTGCTGAAGGCCGTCGAGGAACCGCCGGACCGCACGGTGTTCCTGCTGTGCGCGCCTTCGGACCACCCCGACGACGTCTCCGTGACGATCCGCTCGCGCTGCCGCCTGGTGAATTTGCGGACGCCGCCGGCCGAGGCGATCGCCGACGTGCTCGTGCGCCGTGACCACGTCGACCCGGAGCGGGCGCACTGGGCCGCGTCGGTGTGCGGCGGCCACGTCGGCCGCGCGCGCCGGCTCGCCACCGACGAAGCCGCGCGCCAGCGGCGGGCCACCGTGCTGCGGATCCCGCTCGGCCTGCGCCGGCCCAGTGACGTCTTCACGTGCGCCGACCAGCTGATCAGCGCGGCCGAGGCCGACGCCGGTGAGGCGAGCAAGGGCCGCGACGAGGACGAGCGCAACGAGCTGCGCACCGCGATGGGCGGCGACGGCGTCGGCAAGGGCGTCGCCGGCGCGAAGCGTGCCGCCGAAGCCGCGGTGAAGCAGCTGGAGAAGAAGCAGAAGTCCCGCGCCACCCGCACCCAGCGCGACACGCTCGACCTCGCGCTGATCGACCTCCTGGGCTTCTACCGCGACGTCCTGGTGACGACGACCCGCTCCGGCGCGACGCTCAACCACCCCGACCAGGCCGACCAGATCGCCGAGGCGGCCTCGTCGTGGACCCCGGAGTCGACGTTGCGCCGCCTCGAAGCGGTGCTCGAATGCCGCGAGGCGATCGACCTGAACGTGAAGCCGCGCATCGCCGTCGAAGCGATGGTCACCACGCTTCGCCAGGGCTGACACGAAGAAACCCCGTCAAGAGCCGAGCTCCTGACGGGGTTTCTCCACTGTCCCCGGGGTTGTCTCAGATCACTCGCGCGGGCGAGGTGACGGCTTGAACGGCTTCTCCTCGACCGCCACGGCCAGCGGACGACGGCGTGTGCCCGGCATCGCGGCCACCATGACCACGCCCAGCAGCAACATCGCGGTGCCCGACCAGAACAGCGGCACCGTGTCGTACGCGCCGCCGGTGTAGGCGAGGTTCTTCACAGGACCCTTGGGCGCTTCGCCACCCGCGGGCGGCGGCGTGCTCGTCGTCCCGCACACCACGCCGTCGGTCGGCGCGTAGGCCCGCGCGATCTGCTCGCCGAGCGACAGCTGGGCCAGCGAGGACGGCAGGTTCTTCTGCTGGTCGGCCGGAAGCAGGCTCTTCAGCTTCGTCGTGGGCAGCAGCTGCAGGTCGAACATCCGGGCCGACGCACCGAGCTGGAAGCCCTTGAACGGCGTGGTCATCGCGGCGCTCTTCTGGTCGAGCCCGGCGATGCTCAGCCGCAGCACGCCCAGGTCGAGCACGGTGCCGGCGGTGTTGCCGACCTGCTGGACGCCCTTGGTGAGCGTCGAAACCAGGCCGCCGACCACCGGGATGTCGTTGAGCTGCCCGAACTGGTCGCTCAGCCCGGCCAGCGGCAGCCCGATCGGGATGTCCTTGGTCGGGTGCGCCGCGTCGAGCGTGTACAGCACCTTGCCGCCGGCCTCGATGGTCAGCACCGGCGCGGTGTACTCCACTTTGGACGTCTTCGCGTCGCCGGTGGAGGTCACCTTCAGCGTCGGCTGGCTGGCCACCTTGATGCTCAGCGCCAGCGGGGTGCCCTTGAGGATCTCGATGTCGGCGCCCTGCACCGTCGACGTCGACTGCACGGCCTTGTTCTTCGAGCCGGGCAGGTCGACGAGCTTCACCTGCGACCGCGACGAGAGCGTGTTCGGCAGGCTCAGCAGCGAGCCGGTGCCGTTCGCCGCGGTCTGGCCGCCGCCCTGCAGCAGGCCGCCGAGGCTCTGCAGGCCCTTGGTCAGGTCGAACCCCTTCGCCAGCGTCGACGGGTCGAGCGCCAGCTTGTCGAGCCCGAGGTTCGGCAGCGACGGCACGACGTTCAGCAGCGAAAGGCTCGCGACCGACGTGCTGGCGTCGGCGATGGTGTCGACGCACGGGCCGAGCGTCGGGCTCCAGCGCGCGTGCGCGGTCCCGTTCAGCAGCCCGACGTTCAGCAACGGATTGGACGGCGCGTTCAGCCCACCGCTGATCGGCTGCGGGTTGTCCGGCAGCGCGGTCTGCACGACGCTCCCTGGCGTCTGCGGCGCGTTCCCGCCGACCGACAGCCCGAACGGCGACGCCTGCGCGACCGCCTTCTCGTAGCTGAGGTAGGCGTCGGAGTTCGCGGACGCGCTGGACAGGCCCATCCCGGCCTCGAGCGCCGACTGCTTCGGCAGGGTGTCCCCGAAGCCGGGCAGGATCGTGCTCGTCGGCACGGAGTTGGGCAGCAGGCGCACGATCCCGAGCGCGGTCCCCGCGTCGCCGACGGCCTGCCCCAGCGGCTGCGGCCCGATCGGCGCCGAGATGGGCGCCTGCCCGGAACTCGCCGGCTGCGGAATCGGCGTGGTCGGATAGGTCGGGTCGGCCATCGCCGGCGCCGCGCTGAGCAGGAGCAACGCCGCGGCCGCCGGCAGGGCCGCCGAACGGGGCAGTCTTCGCCGCATGTGCCAGTGCCTCCAGGTAGGTCGACCGTGGTGTGAGATCGACGTCATAGGGCCCTAACGACGGTGCCCCGGGAAAGTAACGCTGACAGCCTCCGCTACACTGGTTCCCGTCGCCAGCGCGAGCCGGAGACATGCCGCCTTAGCTCAGTCGGCCAGAGCGATTCACTCGTAATGAATAGGTCAGGGGTTCGATTCCCCTAGGCGGCTCGACAAGACCTGGAAGGCCCGTGCTCGCACAGAGCGCGGGCCTTTTGGCTTGTCTCGCGTGTTTTTGTGGGGCTCCGCCCCACACCCCGCCCGGAGGGCTTCGCCCCCGGCCCCCCTCGGTGGTCGCCTTCGCGTGTCGGCTCGCGTGGCCATCTTGGTGGCGAGATTCTTTTGAGGAACCACCCGGGTGGGTCAAGTTTTGGGGTGCGTGGATGGCGAAGGTCCCCGCTTTGTGGGCGGGGGCCTTCGGGTGAGCAGGGGGCTACTTCGGCGGGGAGACCTTGACGACCGTGGCCTTGGCTTCGCCTCGGGGGGTGCGGTAGGTGATCGCGTCGCCCGCTTTGGCGCCTACCAGTGCCAGGCCCAGTGGGCTGTCCGACGTGATCGCGTCCGAGTCTTCGCCCGGGACCGTCACCACCTGGAACGTCTCTTCGTCGCCGTCCGAGAAGCGGAGGGTGACCGTTGTGCCGTCCGGGAGCTGGGCGTTGCCGTAGCCGCCGTGTTCCATCTTCGCGGCCAGGTCGGCGATCTGGCGGTCGAGCCGCGCCGCGGCCTCCGCACGGTCGATCACGTCCGCCTGGTCCGCCGCGTCGCCCGTGCGCTCCTGCTCGCCGGGTTGCGGCGCGAGAGCTTCCCGTTGAGCGCGCAAGTTCGCGATTTCCTTCTCCAGCTGGCTGCGCGCAGCCGGGCTGAGCCCCTTGTCCCCTGAGATCACCATGCCGCGCATTGTCCGCTGCGCGGACCGGGGTGGCCAATCCGGTTTTTCACCCGAAGGCCCCTCGCGGGACGTCTGCCCTAGGATTCGGGGCTGACGTCCGGAAAGAAGGTAACGAGAATCACCGTGAGCGCAGTCCCCGGTCGCAGTGACCGGCTCTCTCCCAACCAGCTGGCCAAGCAGGAACAGATCGTCGAGGCCGCCCGCGTCGTCCTGGCGCGTGACGGGCTCGCGGGGTGCACCGTCCGGGCCATCGCGGACGCCGGACCGCTCACCAAGAGCGCGATCCACTACTACTTCGCCGACATCGACGTCCTCATCGACCGCGCGATGGCCGCGCACATCACCGCGTTCGCCTCGGGCCTGCGCGACGTCGCCGCGGCCCACGACGACCCCCGCGTGCGGCTGTTCGCCGTCGTCGAGGAGTACCTGCGCGTGTTCGCCGCGAACCCGAACGCCGCGTTCCTGTGGTTCGAGTACTGGATCGCCGCCGGCCGGGCGCAGCACCCGCAGGCCATCGACGTGATGCTCACGTCGCTCACCGAACTCCTGGCCGAGCTGCTGGCGCCGCTGGACGTCGACGACCCCCGGGCGCGCGCCCGGGCGCTGCTGTCGTACCTGCTCGGCACGGTCGTCCAGCAGCGGGTGCGGCCGCGCCCGTTCGCCACCCTGCGCGGTGACATCGAGGCGCTCTGCTTCGCCAACTACGGCTAGCAACTGCTCGTCTAGGGTGCGGACATGCCTCTGTTCTCGTTCGAAGGGCTCAGCCCGCAGGTCCACCCGGACGCCTGGATCGCGCCCACCGCCACGCTCATCGGCGACGTCGTCGTCGAGAAGGACGCCTCGGTCTGGTTCGGCGCGGTGATCCGGGCCGACTTCGGCCGGATCGTCATCCGGGAGGGCGCCAACATCCAGGACAACTCGGTGATCCACGTCAACGACGGCGTCTGCGAGGTCGGCAAGAACGTCACCGTCGGCCACCAGTGCCTGGTGCACGACTGCACCATCGGGGAGCAGGCGCTGATCGGCAACGGCTCGACCGTGCTCGACAAGGCGAAGATCGGCGCGCGGGCGCTGGTCGCGGCCGGTGCGACGGTCACGCCGGCCACCGAGGTGCCCGAGGAGGTCATCGCGATGGGCAGCCCGGCGAAGAAGTTCGTGCCGCTGACCGACTCGGCGCGGATGTGGGTCGAGCACAACGCCGCGATCTACCAGGAGCTCGCCCGCCGTCACCGCGCCGGGACCAAGCCAGTCGATTGAGTTTGACTCTCCAGTAACTGGAGACTCTAGCTTCGGGCCATGGCTCCGAAGAAACTCACTCACCAGGCCACCCTCGAACTCGCCGCGGGCAACGCCCCGGTCGTCGACCTCGGCAAGATGCTGGGGCAGACCGGGGTCAACCTCGTCGAGATCAAGAAGGCCTACGACGCGGCGACCGCGAGCCAGCGCGGCGACATCGTCCCGGTCGTGGTCTCGGTGTTCGAGGACCGGTCCTTCGCGCTCCGGCTCAAGACCCCGCCGACGTCCTTCCTGATCAAGAAGGCGCTGGGGGACAAGGGATCTTCGCGGCCGGGACACGAGGTCGCCGGCAAGATCACGACGCAGCAGCTGCGGGAGATCGCCGAACGCAAGCTGCCGGACCTGAACACCTCGGACGTCGAGATGGCGATGCGCACGATCGCGGGCACGGCCCGGTCGATGGGCGTTGCGGTCGTCGATTGACATGCGCAAGCACGCGATCGTGCCGCCGTTCCGGGCTTTGGACCCCGAGCTCGGGGTGGCGGAATGGTTGCTGCGCCAGGGAAATCCCGAGCTGAGCGGCATCGTCGCGCAGCTCCCGGACGAGCGTGCGGCCGCGCGTCGCCTCAACGCCGTGCTGGCCGAGGCGGGTGCGCGGCCGCGGCTCGTCGGCACCGGCTCGGCGTGGCGCATCGTGTACGTGACGTCCAGTGCGGAAACGGGCGAGCTGGCGACGGCCGCGGCCGGCCTGGCCGAGCTGGTCACCGTCGGCGGCTGGCGCCGGGTCAAGCGGTGCGCGACCTGCGCCCGGCCGTTCTGCGACCGCACCTCCGGCTGCACGCGCAGGTGGTGCGCCGAACACCGCCGGGCCTCGAGCGGGGTGCACTAGTCTGGTCCGCGCAGCAGCGACTGGCGCCATCGAGGTGGAGCACCACCGGGAAGCGACGACGAGGCCGGCACCGCGCGCCTGGGTGAAGGCCACTCCAGAGCCGGAGTACGCCCATGACTCACCAGCCGGAACTGAACGCGCTCGCCACCGCCGATCCCGCGATCGCCGGGCTCGTCGAGGACGAAGCGAAGCGCCAGCACGACAAGATCCGCCTGATCGCGTCGGAGAACTACGTCTCGCAGGCCGTGCTCGAAGCCACCGGGACCGTGCTCACCAACAAGTACTCCGAGGGGTACGCGGGCAAGCGGTACTACGAGGGCCAGCAGTTCATCGACCAGATCGAGCAGCTCGCCATCGAGCGCGCGAAGGCCGTCTTCGGCGCGGACCACGCGAACGTCCAGCCGTACTCCGGGTCTCCGGCGAACCTGGCCGTGTACCTCGCTTTCGCGAAGCCCGGTGACACCGTGCTCGGCATGGCGCTGCCGGACGGCGGCCACCTGACGCACGGCTGGAGCGTCTCCGCGACCGGCAAGTGGTTCACGCCGGTGCGTTACGGCGTGCGCAAGGAGACCGGCCGCGTCGACCTCGACCAGGTCCGCGACCTCGCCCGTGAGCACCGGCCGAAGCTGATCTTCGCCGGCGGCACGGCGATCCCACGCACCATCGACTTCCCGGCGTTCGCCGAGATCGCCGCCGAGGTGGACGCGGTGCTCGTCGCCGACATCGCGCACATCGCCGGACTCGTCGCCGGTGGCGCGCACCCGTCGCCGGTCGGGCACGCGCAGGTCATCACCACGACGACGCACAAGACGTTGCGCGGTCCGCGTGGTGCGATGATCCTTTCCGACGCCGAGCACGCGAAGGCCGTCGACAAGGCGGTGTTCCCCGGCCTGCAGGGCGGTCCGCACAACCACACGACGGCGGCCATCGCGGTCGCTCTGGGGGAGGCGCAGCAGCCGTCGTTCGGCGACTACGCGCACACCATCGTCGCCAACGCTCGCGCTCTCGCGGACGCGCTGCTGGCTCGCGGTTACGACCTCGTCTCCGGCGGCACGGACAACCACCTGCTGCTGATCGACCTGACGAACAAGGCCGTCGCGGGCAAGCCGGCCGCGCAGGCGCTGGACCGCGCGGGCATCGAGCTGAACTACAACACGGTGCCGTTCGACCCGCGCAAGCCGTTCGACCCGTCGGGCATCCGGCTCGGCACCTCCGCGATCACCACCCGCGGTCTCCGGCCGGAGCACCAGGTGCAGGTCGCGGACTGGATCGACCGCACGGTGACCGCGGCCGCCGCGGAAAACGAGTCCTCGCTGGACACGATCGCCGCGGAGATCCGCGAGTTCCTGGCGCCGTTCCCGATCCCGGGTTACTCCGCCTGAGCCCAAGTCCGTGAATGTCGCATTGAGGGACTCTAAGTCCCTCAATGCGACATTCACGGCTTTCCGGCCAGGGCGGCGAGCGCCAGGGGGTGCAGGGTGGGGGTGGCGGTGAGGAAGCTTGGCGACGTGGGCGCCCACGGGGTGCCGTCGGCGGTGGTGACCACCGCGCCGGCCTCGCGGGCGATCAGGGCCGCGCCGACGAGGTTCGTCGCGTCGCGGCCGTACTGCCAGAAGACGTCCAGCCGCCCGGCCGCGACGTCGGCGACCTGCCACGACGTCGGGCCGAGGTTCCGGACCGCGGCGACCTCGTCGAGCACCGCCGTGAGCGATCGGCCCGCGGCCGCCGAGACGCCGGGCTGCTGAGTGACGAAGGGCGGCTGGCTGGTCGCCGCGACCGCCGCGTCCAGGGAAGTCTTGCGCGACGGCGAAATCGGCGTCCCGTTCCGCCACGCACCCGCGCCGCGCGAAGCCGAGTAGGTCTCGCCGAGCCACGGCGAGTGCAGCACCGCCAGCTCGGCCTCGCCGTCGCGCAGCAGTGTCACGGTGACGCAGTACTGCGGCAGGCCCTGGACGAGCTGGACGGCGCCGTCGAGCGCGTCGACCACCCAGACCTCACCGCCGGGGACGTCCTCAAACTCGTCCACCCAGCCCGCGTCCGGCCGGATCTCGGCGAGCGCCGCGCGCAGGCTCGCGGCCAGCGGGTCGTCGATCGCGGAGAACGTCGTGGCGAGTTCGCCGAGCGACGTGGGCGGCCGCTGCGGGGCGCGGATGCCGGTGGCCAGGGTTTCCACGATGTCGATCACTGATTTCAGCATGCGTCCAGGGTTACGCTCGGGCGGCGCTTGCAGGTACTCCAGCGTGAAAAATCGAGCGGAAACGGACTCGCGGATGCAGTTACTGACCGAAATCGAACAGCGCGTCGTTTCGGCTCTGCAGGTCGACGGCCGGGCCGGACCCGGCCGGATCGCCGAGGTCCTCGACCTGTCGCCGCGCACGGTCACCCGCGTCATCGCCCGGCTCACCGCCGACGGGCGGCTCAAGGTCGTCTGCGTCCCGAACCCCGCGCACGGCCTGCGCGGCGCGCTGCTTCTGCGGTTGAAGGTGCTCCGCGGCCGGACGCCGGTGATCGCCGACGCACTCGCCCAACGTGACGACGTCCTGTTCGTCGACATCCTGGCCGGCGGTGAGGAGATCAGCGCCGTGGCGCTCGGCGGGCTCGACGGCCGGCTGGTGCACGACGCGCTGCCGTCCACCTCCGCGGTCACCGAGCTGCGCGCGCACTCGGTCCTCCACGTCTTCTCCGACGCGACCGGGTGGCGCACCGGCCTGCTCACCGACGCCGAGGTCGCCGCGCTGGCCCCGCCGCCGCCCGGCGACGACGTCACCCTCGACGTGCTCGACCGGCGGCTCCTGGCGCGGCTCGCGGTCGACGCCCGCCTCGGCCCCGGCGAACTGGCCACCGAAGCGCCGGAATCCACGGTGCGAAGGAGGCTCGACCGGCTCACCGTGGCCGGGCGGATCCGGACCTACGCGAACATCGACGTCACAGCGCTCGGGTTGACGGTCGACGCCAACGTCTGGATGACCGTCCCGCCCGGGCGGCTCGACGACGTCGGGCGCGTGCTGGCGCGGCACCCGATGGTCCACGGCACCCTCGCCACGACCGGCGTGACCAACCTGATGGCCGCCGTCTGGTGCCGTGATCTGGGCGACCTCTACGCGTTCGTCACCGGCCTCGACGTGCCGTCCGCCGAGGTCACGGTGGTCGCGCGGGCCGTCAAGCGGGGTGGGAGACCAGGGTCACAGGATATTTGATTGCACGATACAAGCTTCCGCGGAATAGTTGGCCCGAGCAAGTAGTTGACAGCTACAAGCAACTACGACGAAGGCGTATCCGAGGGAGACCACCATGAGCGACACCACCACGGCGGAAGGAGCAGCCGCTACGAAAGGCCGGCTATCGCACCGTCAGATCCTGACCATCCTGTCCGGGCTGATGCTCGGTATGTTCCTCGCCGCGCTCGACCAGACCATCGTGTCGTCGTCGATGCGCACCATCGCCGACGAGCTCCACGGCCTGTCACTGCAGGCCTGGGCCACCACGGCGTACCTCATCACCGCGACGCTTTCGACGCCGCTCTACGGCAAGCTGTCCGACCTCTACGGCCGCAAGCCCATGTACCTGACGGCGATCTCGCTGTTCCTGGTCGGCTCGCTGGCCAGCGGCATGGCGACGTCGATGTACGAGCTGGCCGCGTTCCGCGCGTTCCAGGGCCTCGGTGCCGGTGGCCTGATGTCCCTGGCGCTGGCGATCATCACCGACATCACCGCGCCGCGTGAGCGCAGCAAGTACCAGGGTTACTTCATGGCGGTGTTCGGCATCTCGAGCGTCGCGGGCCCGGTCGTCGGCGGCTTCTTCGCCGGCATCGACTCCTTCGCCGGCATCACCGGCTGGCGCTGGGTGTTCCTCGTCAACGTCCCGATCGCGCTCGCCGCGCTGGTCGTGGTCAGCAAGGTCCTCAACCTCCCGCACACCCGCGTCGAGCAGAAGGTCGACTACTGGGGCGCCGTGACGCTGGCCGTCGGGCTGGTGCCGCTGCTGATCGTCGCCGAGCAGGGCCGCGAGTGGGGCTGGGGTTCGGCCGGTTCGATCGCGATGTACGCGATCGGCGCGCTGGGTGTCGCCGCCTTCGTCTGGCAGGAACGCCGCATGGGTGACGCCGCGCTGCTGCCGTTGCGGCTGTTCAAGCGCCCGGTGTTCCGGATGGCCACGCTGGTCACCGTCGTGCAGGGCGCCGGGATGTTCGGCGCGATGATGTCGCTGCCGCTGTACCTGCAGATCGTCAAGGGCGCGACGCCGACCCAGGCCGGCCTGCAGATGCTCCCGCTGACGCTCGGCATCATGATCGCCAGCCTGACCAGCGGCCGCCTGATCTCGAAGACCGGGCGCTACAAGATGTTCGCGGTGGCCGGGATCGGCCTGATGGCGGCGGCGCTGTTCGCGCTGTCGACGATCACCGCCGACACCTCGCTGTCCTTCGTCATGGTGATCGCCTTCGTGATCGGCCTCGGCCTCGGCGCCTCGATGCAGACGCTGGTGCTGGCCGCGACCAACGACGTCCGTCCGCAGGACATCGGCGTCGCCACCTCGGCGGCGACGTTCTTCCGGCAGATCGGCGGCACGGCGGGCACCGCGGTGTTCCTGTCGATCCTGTTCGGCACGGTCGGCGACAAGATCGCGAACGCCGTCCGCTCGGCGATCGCCACCCCGGCCTACACGGCGGCGCTGGCCCAGCACCCGGAGTTCGCGCAGCAGCTGAAGGGCGGCCTGGACGTCAACGACACGTCGTTCCTGTCCTCGCTCGACCCGGTGCTGGCCCGCCCGATCCTGCAGGGCTTCGCCGAGTCGATGAGCACGGTGTTCCTGGTCGGCGGGATCGTGCTGACCGTCGGGTTCGCCCTGGTGTGGTTCCTCAAGGAGAAGCCGCTGTCGGACAAGTCCGCGATGGAGCAGCGCGCGGAGGCCGAGGACGCTCCCGCCCTCGCCCTGGCGCACTGACCAGCTGAACCGACTGCTGAAACGCGAAGAGGCCCCTCGGGATCCGAGGGGCCTCTTTCGCGTGCGGACGTCAGTGGGCGGCGCCGCCGTCGGCCTTCTCCTTGGCCAGGCGGTCGGTCTCCCGCTCGTACGAACGGCCGATCTCGGCCTCGGCCTCGGTGCGGCCGACCCAGGACGAGCCTTCGACGCTCTTGCCGGGCTCGAGGTCCTTGTACACCTCGAAAAAGTGCTGGATCTCGAGGCGGTGGAACTCGTTCATGTGGTGGATGTCGCGCAGGTGCTCCAGGCGCGGGTCGTTCGACGGAACGGCGATGACCTTGTCGTCCGGGCCCTTCTCGTCGGTCATCCGGAACATGCCGATCGCGCGGCAGCGGATCAGGCAACCCGGGAACGTGGGCTCCTGCACGAGCACCATCACGTCCAGGGGGTCGCCGTCCTGGCCGAGAGTGTCGTCGATGAAGCCGTAGTCGGCCGGGTACTGCGTGGCCGTGAACAGGGTCCGGTCCAGCTTGATGCGGCCGGTCTTGTGGTCGACCTCGTACTTGTTGCGCTCCCCTTTGGGGATTTCGATCGTGACGTCGAACTCCACGGCGTCCCTCACTTGCTTCTTTGTAGGTACGGCATGCCCGCGCGACGCAGGCGGCAACCTCAAGGGCTGTCTTGACGTCTCCTAGTGTGGACTACGCCCTGCCTCGCGGTCGCATCGATGTCGGCTGCTCGGCATGTGAGCTTGGCCCCTTCCGGGGCAGGTGAGAAGGAGTGGTGGGTGCCGGAAAACGACCAGCCGATGTGGCCTTCGTCGGACGAAGACCGCTCGTCGTCGGGCGCGGGCAAGACCACTCCGATGTCGCTGCCCGACAGCCCGCCGGAGTCCGCCGAACGGGTGAGCGTGCCGAAGGTCACAGGAAGTGAGGCGCCTAAGGGGTCGTGGTTCGCGCCGAACGTGCCACCCGAGCCGGTGCCGGGGTTGAACGCGCCCGCCGAGCCCGTCGAGCCGCCGTCGCCGCCCGCGGTCAAGCAGGACCTCGCCGACCGCCTCGGCGGGACGGCGAAGCCGAAGCTGCCGAAGCAGGCGCCGAAGCCCGCCGAGCCCACGGAGGCCGCCGAGTCCAAGCCGGCCGAGCCGGCGCCTGCCGAGCCCGCCGAGCCGAAGGCGGCCGACGAGCTGAAGGCAGACCCGGAGAGCACCCGGCAGATCGACGTCAAGCAGCTCAAGAAGGCGGCCGAACCCGCGGAGGCGGAGGCGGCCGAGCCGAAGTGGGACCCCGAGAGCACGCGGCAGATCGACGTCAAGCAACTCGACATCAAGAAGCCGGAGCCGACGCCGGTGGTGCCGGTCGAGCGCAACGTCTGGCCCAGTGGGGCGGCGGAGGCGCAGCCGGGCGAGGCCAAGGGGCCGGAGGAGCCGCAGCAGCCGTGGCGCGAGGAGCTGCAGCACTGGCGCGACGAGCAGCAGCGCCGCGAGGACCAGCAGCGCGCCGACGCGCAGCAGCAGCGCCAGCAGGAGCAGCAGCGACCGCAGGATCAGCAGCGCGCCGATGCGCAGCCGCAGCGGTCCCCGTCGGACGCGCCCTGGGCGCAGCGCATCGACCTGCGGGAACACCGCGGCGACCGGCCGGCCGAGCCCGGTGAGCGTCGCCCCGGCCTGCCGCCGGAGCCGCCGCGCGGGATCGTCCCGTCGGCGTCCGCGGGGTCGCTCGCGCGGCCGATGCGGATCGAGCCGGACGGGCGGCAGTTCGACGCCGAGGCGACCGTCGGGATCGAACGGCCCACCCAGTTCCCCGCCGCCTTCCAGCAGCAGCCGCAGCCCCGCAACGAACCGCAGGCCGAGCCCCCGGTTCCCGAGCCGCCCGCGGCCGAGCCGGCCGCCGCCGCGGAACCGCCGAAGAAGAAGGGCAAGCGCAAGCTGATCCTGATCGGCGCGCTCGTGCTGGTGGTGCTCGCCGGGCTCGGTGTCGCCGCCGCGATGCCGAAGGTGGCCAACCGGCTGGCCCTGCCCTGGGCCCCGAACGCCCCGAAGGGCGACAGCCCCGACCCCGCCGCGGCCACCCGCGCACTGCAGGGGCCGAACACGTCCGGGACGGCGCCGACCGCGAACGGCGTCAAGTCGGCGCTGGCCAGTGCGGCCGGCAACAGCGCGCTCGGCCAGCTCACCGGCAGCGTCGTCGACCCGGTCAGCGGCACCGAGCTGTGGAACCACAACGCGACGTCGCCGGTGACGCCGGCGTCGACGACGAAGGTGCTCACCTCCGCCGCCGCGCTGCTGTCGCTGGACCCGAACACCCGGCTGTCGACGAAGATCGTCCAGGGCGCCGATCCGAGCACCGTGATCCTCGTCGGCGGCGGCGACCCCACCCTCACCGCGCTGCCGCTGGGCACCGAATCGCCGCTGTACCCGGGCGCCGCGCACGTCGACGACCTCGTCGCGCAGGTGAAGAAGGCCCACCCGGGCGTCAAGAAGGTGCAGGTCGACCTGAGCCTGTTCAAGGGCGCGACGACCGCGCCGGGCTGGGCCGCCGGCGACGCGCCGTCGACGTTCGCCACCCAGATCTCGTCGGTGATGGCGGACTCCGGGCGCATCGACCCGAAGAACAACAACTCCCAGCGCATCCCCAACGCGGGCAGCGCGCTCGCCGGGACGATCGCGTCGAAGCTCAGTGCCTCGGCCGGTGGCCAGGCGACCGCGCCCAAGGACGCGAAGGTGCTCGCCGAGGTCAAGTCCGCGCCGCTGACCGAGCTGGTCTCCGACACCATGGAGCTGTCGGACGACGTCCTCGCCGAGGCCCTCGCCCGGCAGGTGGCTCTGGCCAACGGGCAGGAAGCGAGCTTCGCCGGCGGTGCGGCGGCGACCATCAAGGTGCTGAAGGACCACGGCTTCGACGTCTCGGGCGTCGAGCTGAGCGACGGCAGCGGCATCACCACGCTGAACCGGATCCCGGCGAAGCTGCTGACCCAGCTGATGGCGGCCGCGGCGGCTCCCGAGGGCAAGAACCCGAACACCGCCAAGCTGCGCGCGATGCTGGCCGGGCTGCCGGTGGCCGGCGGCTCCGGCACGCTCGCCGACAAGCGGTTCGACACCCCCGGTTCGCAGGCCGGCCGCGGCTGGGTGCGGGCCAAGACCGGCACGCTCACCGGCGTCAACACCCTCGCCGGCGTGGTCCTCGACCAGGACGGCCGGGTACTGGTGTTCGCGTTCATGTCCAACGGCTCGGACACCGACGCCGGCCGGAACGCCCTCGACGTCCTCGCGACGAGCCTGCGCAAGTGTGGCTGCGGCTGATCACCACCTCTCCGTGTGCGAAGCGTGCGGAAGTCGTGGCCGGAAACGCGCTCGGGGCAGGTAGCGTCGAAAGGGTGAGTCAGGAAACCGAGACCCGGCCCATGGTCGACTGGTCGCTCGCCGCGCAGACCGGGGCGCTGCTGGTGCGCGGCGGCCCGCAGGTGCCGCGCGACGAGGCCGAGGCGGCCGTCACCGACCTGCGCGAACTGACCATGGAAGCCGAGGGGCACGTCCGGGAGCTGACGGGCCTCGGGCTCGACCTGCCGCTGCTGCCCGGCGAGGTCGTCGACCGGCCGGGCTGGGTGCGCTCCGCCGCCGCGGGCCTGGACGCGCTCACCGGGCGCGCGCTGCCGCAGCAGGGCGGGCCGTTCGGGCCGATACTGGCCGGCGGTGCCGGCGTCCAGACCGGCCTGGTGCTCGCGTTCCTGGCCAGCCGGGTGCTGGGTCAGTACGACCCGTTCGGTGGTCCCGAGCGCGCCGGGCAGCTGCTGCTGGTCGCGCCGAACGTCGTCGCCGCGGAACGCGCGATGAAGGTGCCCGGGCACGACTTCCGGCTCTGGGTCTGCCTGCACGAGTGCACCCACCGGCTCCAGTTCACCGCGGTCACCTGGCTGCGCGACTATTTCGCCGACGAGGTCGAGCGGCTCGTCTCCGGCCTGGCCGGCGGCAGCTCCGACAGCCTCGCGGACCTCGTCGGACGGCTGCCCGAGGCGATCAAGCAGGGCCCGAAGCTGAACCTCGCCGAGCTGCTCCAGTCGCCGAAGGAACGTGCGGTGTTCGACCGGCTGCTCGCGCTCTCGACGCTGCTCGAGGGCCACGCCGACTACGTGATGGACGCCGTCGGCCCGCGGGTCGTGCCGAGCGTCGACACGATCCGCGCGCGGTTCACCGCCCGGCGCAAGGGCGGCGGCGTCTTCGACCGGCTGCTGCGCGCGCTGCTCGGCGTCGACGCGAAGATCCGTCAGTACGAAGAAGGCGCGAAGTTCACGAAGCACGTCGTGGACGCCGTCGGCATGGAAGGGTTCAACGCCGTCTGGCGCTCGCCGAACACGCTGCCGTCGCGCGCCGAGATCGCCGATCCGGCCGCGTGGGTCCGGCGCCTGCACGGGTGAGCGGGCCGGCGGTCGCGGCCGTCCGGCGCGCCGTCCGCGAGTTCCTGGCGACGATCGACGCGCCCGCCGAACTGTGTGTCGCCGTCTCCGGCGGCGCCGACTCCCTCGCACTGGCCGAGGCCACGGCGTACGTCGGGCACCACCGTGGCCTTCATGGCCACCGGGTCCGCGCCCTGGTCGTCGACCACGGGCTGCAGGACGGCTCGGCGAAGATCGCGCGCGACGCCGTCGCGGCGGCGAAGGCACTGGGCGCCGACGAAGCCGAGGTGCGCCGGGTCGACGTCACCGGTCCCGGCGGCCCGGAAGCGGCCGCGCGCAAGGCCCGCTACGGCGCTCTCGCCGGGCACGACCTCGTGCTGCTCGGCCACACCCTCGACGACCAGGCCGAGACCGTCCTGCTCGGGCTGGGCCGCGGGTCCGGCCCGCGCAGCCTCGCCGGGATGCGCCCGCACGACCCGCCGTGGGGCCGTCCGCTGCTGGCGGTGCCCCGCGCGACGACCCGGGCGGCCTGCGCGGAGCTCGGCGTCGAGCCCTGGGAGGACCCGCACAACGCCGAAGCGCGCTTCACCAGGGTCCGGCTGCGGACCGAGGTCCTGCCGCTGCTGGAGGACGTCCTCAACGGCGGCGTGGCGGCCGCACTCGCCCGCACGGCCGCGCAGCTGCGTGAGGACAGCGAGGCGTTGGACACATCGGCGGACAGGATCTTCACCCGTGCGGGCGGCGTCGAAGGTCTGGATGTCGCAGTCCTCGAGAGCGAGCCCGCGGCACTGCGGCGGCGGGTTCTCCGCAGGTGGCTGCTGGAGTCGGGGGTGCGCGAGCTCACCGACGCGCACCTCCGGGCGGTCGACGCGCTCGTCGCCCGGTGGCGTGGTCAGGGCGGTGTCTGGTTGCCGGGCAACTTGGAAGCCCGGCGGCGCCGTGGCAGGCTCTGCGTCATCTCCCAACCCACCACCCGAGGGGACTGACCCGTGTACGAGGGCGAAATCGCCTCCGTGCTCGTCACCGAGCAGCAGATCCAGGACAAGATCACGGAGCTGTCGGCGCAGATCGCCGCCGACTATCCGGCCAACGGGCAGGGTGAACTCCTGCTGGTGGGTGTCCTGAAGGGCGCGGTCATGTTCATGACCGACTTCGCCCGCGCGCTGCCGCTGCCGACGCAGCTGGAATTCATGGCCGTCTCCTCCTACGGCTCGTCGACGTCGTCGTCCGGCGTCGTGCGGATCCTCAAGGACCTCGACCGCGACATCGCGGGCCGGGACGTGCTGATCGTCGAGGACATCGTCGACTCCGGCCTGACCCTGTCGTGGCTGCTCAAGAACCTGGCCAGCCGCAACCCCGCGTCGCTCGAGGTGGTCTCGCTGCTGCGCAAGCCGGACGCGGTCAAGGTCGACGTCCCGGTGAAGTACATCGGCTTCGACATCCCGAACGAGTTCGTCGTCGGCTACGGCCTGGACTACGCCGAGCGCTACCGGGACCTGCCCTACATCGGGACGCTGGACCCGAAGGTCTACACGTCCTAGTTCACCGACCGTTCACCGCAAGGACCGGATTTGCGGAACCCTGGCTTCGCGGATTGCGTCATAGGCTCTGATCACGTGCGTTAACCTATGCGAAGACCTATTCGTGCCCGCGGTGATCCGGGTCGGGGGAACGGGAGAGAGTGCAGATGGGCAACAGCAGCACTGCCGACGCGAACGCCTTCAAGGCCGCGGCCGCGGCGGGTCAGGTCGGCATCGACCCCGACGCCGCGCAGACCGTGCTGAACAAGATCCGCACCGGCAAGGACGCCGTCGAGGCCCTGCTCAGCGGCGCGGGCACGCTCGCCCAGCCGCCGAAGCTCGGGGACAACCCGGTCGGCAACGCGATGGCGGCGAAGTTCGTCCAGCGCGCGGACGGTGGCGGGGACTCGTACTCCGCGGCCCTGCAGAACCTGCTCGACCAGTACTCCGCCGCCGAGGAGGGCATCGTCACGGCGATGTCCCGGTACCACGAGATCGACCAGGCCGCGGCCGACCCGTTCCGCAACGCCTGAGCCCAGAGGGGGATTCGAAATCATGGCTCCGAACCACAGCGACCAGCCGCCGGCCACCACTCCGGGCTCTGCTGATCAGGGCTCGCTCGTCCCGCTCGGCGACAACTCGGCGTCGCAGAACATCGTCGCGGACGCCCGCGGCCGTTCCGACGGCTTCGACATGGGCAGCGACCGCGCGATCGCCAACCCGCCGAACTGGAACGCGCAGGCCAGCCAGCAGCTCTACAACGGCGCGGTCAACAACAACGACCCCGGCACCGCCGAGGCGACCGGGCACGCCTGGGCGCACCACGGCAGCGAGCTGAAGGCGGCCTCCGACCACCTGTACAACGCGATCTCCGAGCTGGGCAACGCCTGGGTCGGTCGCGGTGCCGCGGGTGCGCAGGGCGCGCTGGTGGCCATCGCCAACTCCGGTTCGCAGGCCTCCGAGGCCGCGAACACGATGTCGGACCGGCTCGCCCGGCAGGCCGCCGCGGCCGCCGAGGTCAAGAAGATGCCGGCCCCGAAGGACTTCGACCCGAAGCAGGCCATGGCGGCGGCGCTGGCCGGCGGGCCGGCGGCGCTGCTCGCCGACCAGAAGGCGCAGTCGGACGCGGCCAACGACGTCAAGGCGCAGCAGGTCGCGTTCTTCAACGCCTACACCAAGTCGATGAGCGAGGTCGACAGCTCGACCCCGAGCTTCGGCCCGGAGTCGCTCGGCATGAAGCCGACGGGGTCGCACAACTCGATCTCGTTCAGCGGCATCAGCAGCGTCGGCAACGCCGGCCCGGTCCAGGGCCTGAGCGGCGCGGGCAACGCGGTCTTCGCCTCGAGCGGCGCGGGCTTCGGCGGCAACGGCGGCGCGTTCGACGCGCAGCACGCGGCCTTCGGCCCGAACTCGGGCCACGGTGCCGCGGCGGGCTTCGGCGGCCACGAAGCCGCGGCCGCGCTCGGCGCCGACGGTCCGGGCGGTCCCGGCGGCCCTGGTGGCACCGCGGGCACCACCCCGGGTGGTACCGCGACGGGTGCGGGCCAGGTGCCCGGCGGCGGCCACACCGGCGGCGGCAGCAGCAACCCGCTCGGCAAGATCGGCATGGGCCTCGGCATCGGCGGCGCCGCCGGCGGTCTCGGTGCGCTGGCTTCCCGCGCGCTGGGCAAGGGCAACCGGTCCGGCGCCAAGTCGCAGAACGAAACGAGCCTCGCGTCGGCGGAGGGCCAGGCGCAGAGCGCCGCTTCGGCCCAGGCGCCGCAGCAGGGTCTCGTGTCGTCCGCGGGCACCATCGGCGGCCAGACCCCGCCGCCGCCCGGCATGGGTGGCATGGGCGGCGGAATGGCCCCGCACGGTGCCCAGGGCGAGCAGGACGAGGAGCACACGCACGCCTCGTTCCTCATCGAAGCCGACCCGGACGCCGCCTTCGGCGCCGACCAGGCGACTCCGCCGCCGGTCATCGGCGCGTGGTCCGAGGACGACGAAGACCGCTGATCCGCACGGGCCGGGCGCGCCCAGCGCGTCCGGCCCGCTTTTCTTGCCGTTGAGTCTTTCTGGGGGGTGGCTCGATGCCGAACGCTGAGCTGCTGACCCCGGTCGAGGTGGACTTCCTGTGGGAGTCCGCCGGGCTGGGTGAGCTGCCGTACCCGCTGCGCGTCCGGTCGCACGGCGAAACCGAGGACGAGCGGTCCCTGCTGCGCCAGCGGACGCTGGAGGGGTTGGCGGCGCGGGGGCTCGCGGACGGCCGCGGCCGTCCCGAACCGCACGTCGAGGACTACTTCGGGCTGCTGGCGACGCCGGAACTGAGCCTGGACGCCGTCCAGCTGATCGCCCCGGACGCCGAGCCGCTGCTCGCGATCGCCGGCGTGCTGGGCGGACAGGGTCTGCTGGCCGTCCAGGACACCCGGGGCCTGCACCTGCAGCCGTGTCCGGTGGACGGCCTGGCCAGCGCGATCGTCTCGCTGCTGCCCGGGGCCCCGCGCGGCAGCGAGAAGTCGATCACGGTGCCGCTGGACCAGCTGGTCGGCGCGCACGGCGTCGACTTCCTGCAGCGCCGCGGCACCGGCGACGACCGCACCAGCGCCGAAGACGACCGCAAGGCCCTCGCCCGCCTGCACGCCCAGCCGCGCCTGCGCGGCGGTCAGATCGCCGCGAACGCCCGCACCCGCATGGGCGCCCGGACCCGCACGCCGGTGCTGAGCTGGTTCGACACGGAGTCGGGCCGCTACTTCACCCAGGCGAGCCAGGGCCGCGACGGCCGCGACTGGATCACCATCGCGCCCGCGGACGCGGCGACGCTGCGGCACCGGCTCGGCGAGATGCTCGCGGGAGCGTCGGCGACCAGCACGGTCTGACCCGCGGCCTCGTTCCGGACACCGTGAACACCGGCCCCACACCTCCTCTGCCAAGATCGGCCCGGGTTCTCCGAGCGTGCCCACCCTGCAGACGGGAACGATCCCGTTTTGTCGGTGGTGCGGGCTACGCTGAGCAAGAGTCCGATCCGGGAGAGTAGTGATGCAAGAGTTCTTCTCGCCGCTGACGTTCGACTTCCTGTGGGAGTCGGCCGGCGTGGGCGAGCTGCCGTACCCGCTGCAGATCCGCTCGCACGGCGCGACCGAAGACGAGCGGGTCTCGCTGCGCCACCGCACCGACGTCGAGCTGAAGGCGCGCGGCATCCGCGAGCCGCGGGGCAGGCTGGCGCCGCCGATCGAGGACGCGCTGGAGCTGCTGGCCTTCGCGCCCCTGACCATCGACGCGCTGCACATCCCGCAGTTCGAGACGCCGACCGTCGGAGTGCTGGCCGCGGCCGACGACACCAAGGGCGTGCTCGCGGTCCAGGACGCCGACGGCATCTGGCTGCGTGACATCCCGAAGGACGGGCTGGTCTCGGCCGTCGTCGGCGTGCTGCCCGGCGGGCCACGCGGCACCGAGGCCTCGGTCACGCTCCCGCTGGACGAAGCCCTGCACACCGCCCCGATCCGGGTGCCGGTGTCGCTGCCGTCGACCGGCGCGGAAGAGACCAAGGGCAAGCGCCGCACACCGCTGAGCGAGCGGGTCGTCGCCGACCCCCGGGAGGCCTACGGGCGGCTCGCGGGGCAGCCCCGGCTGCGCGGCGGTCAGCTGGCAGCGAACAGCCGGTCCCACGTCGGGGCCAAGCAGCGGTCCCGGGTGCTGGCCTGGTTCGACACCGCCACCGGGCGGTACCTCAGCCTCTCCCGTGCAGGTACGGACGGTCGGGAGTGGGTCACCGTGGCCCCCGCGGACCCGGCGACCTTGCGGACGCGGCTGGGCGAGATGGTGAGCAGTGTGTCGGACGGCACGCGATAGCGTGACAAGGGTGCGGGCCGAACGGGAACCAGGACGCGGTATCGCCCGTTGACCTGCGAGAGGCTCACAGGGGATGAACGCGGCAGCGGACGGTACCCTGTTGGGACGGGTGTCCAGGCACCACGGGTTGTCAAGATCGTGATGGCGGGTATCACAGGAGCCGCCCAACCAGGGAGGGTCGAGGCCACCAGGGCCGAGTCGTATGAACCGGAAGAGCGTGCTCAGGAACCCACTGCTGTGGATCGTCGCGGGGTTGCTGGCGTTGTTCGCGTACAACACGATCTTCGACAGTGATCGTGGGTACACCCAGGCACCCATCTCGGTGGCGAACTCCCAGATCACCACGAACAACGTCAAGGAAGCCAGCCTCGAGGACAAGGAGCAGCAGCTCAAGCTGCTGCTGAACAAGTCCATCGACGTCGACGGCCAGCAGGTCACTCAGATCATTTCGCAGTACCCGGCGGACGCCACTCGCCCGATCTACGACTCGTTGATCGCGGCGAAGACCGGCGGCCAGCCGATCAAGTTCACCACCAAGGTCACGCAGCAGGGCGTGCTGACCCAGATCCTCATCTTCGCCATCCCGCTGGCCCTCGTGCTGGGCCTGCTGATGTGGATGATGAACAACGCGCAGGGCGGCGGCAACCGCGTCCTCAACTTCGGCAAGTCCAAGGCCAAGCAGCTGAACAAGGACATGCCCAAGACGACCTTCGGGGATGTCGCGGGGGCCGACGAGGCCGTCGAAGAGCTCTACGAGATCAAGGACTTCCTGCAGAACCCGGCGCGATATCAGGCACTCGGCGCGAAGATCCCGAAGGGCGTCCTGCTCTACGGGCCGCCCGGTACCGGCAAGACGCTGCTCGCGCGAGCTGTCGCGGGTGAAGCGGGCGTGCCGTTCTACACGATCTCCGGCTCGGACTTCGTCGAGATGTTCGTCGGTGTCGGTGCGTCGCGTGTCCGTGACCTGTTCGAACAGGCCAAGCAGAACGCGCCGTGCATCATCTTCGTCGACGAGATCGACGCGGTCGGCCGCCAGCGCGGCGCCGGCCTCGGCGGCGGCCACGACGAGCGCGAGCAGACCCTGAACCAGCTGCTCGTCGAGATGGACGGCTTCGACGCCCGCGGCGGCATCATCCTGATCGCGGCGACCAACCGGCCCGACATCCTCGACCCCGCGCTGCTGCGCCCGGGCCGCTTCGACCGGCAGATCCCGGTCTCGGCGCCCGACCTGCGCGGCCGCAAGGCGATCCTCGAGGTGCACTCCAAGGGCAAGCCGATCGCCCAGGGCACCGACCTCACCAGCCTGGCCAAGCGGACCGTCGGCATGTCCGGCGCCGACCTGGCGAACGTGCTGAACGAGGCCGCGCTGCTCACCGCCCGCAAGAACGGGCACGTGATCAGCGAGGTCGAGCTGGAGGAGTCCGTCGACCGCGTCGTCGGCGGCCCCGCCCGCAAGAGCCGGATCATCTCCGAGAAGGAGAAGAAGATCACGGCCTACCACGAGGGCGGCCACGCGCTCGCCGCGTGGGCGATGCCGGACATCGAACCGGTCTACAAGCTGACCATCCTGCCGCGCGGCCGCACGGGCGGGCACGCGCTGCTCGTCCCGGAGGACGACAAGGACCTGATGACCCGCTCCGAGATGATCGGGCGGCTGGTCTTCGCGATGGGAGGTCGCACGGCGGAGGAGCTCGTCTTCCACGAGCCCACCACCGGCGCGTCCTCGGACATCGAGCAGGCGACGAAGATCGCCCGCGCGATGGTCACCGAGTACGGCATGAGCGCCCGCCTGGGCGCGGTCAAGTACGGCCAGGAGCAGGGCGACCCGTTCCTGGGCCGCTCGGCCGGCCGTCAGGCGGACTACTCGCTCGAGGTGGCGCACGAGATCGACGAGGAGGTGCGCAAGCTCATCGAGACCGCGCACACCGAGGCGTGGCACGTGCTCAACACCTACCGTGACGTGCTCGACGAGCTGGTCATCGAACTCCTCGAGAAGGAGACGCTGACCCGCAAGGACCTCGAGCGGATCTTCGCGACGGTCGAGAAGCGCCCGCACATCACGGTGTTCAACGAGTTCGGTGAGCGGACGCCCTCCGACAAGCCGCCCATCAAGACCCCGGGCGAGCTGGCGATCGAGCGCGGCGAGCCGTGGCCCCCGCCGGAGAAGGAGAAGCCGGTCCTCAAGCCGGAGCCGACCCCGGTCGGCACCGCACAGGGCGGCGGCGACCTGCCCGGCGGACCGCCGTACCCGACCTCGGCGCCGGACCCGAACGCCAACCCGTACGCCCCGCCGCCCCCAGGCTCCTACCCGAACGGCGGCCGCCCCTACGGCGGGTCGAACGGTGGCCCGAACGGCACGTCGCACTGGCCGCAGAACTACGGCGCCCAGCCCGGCGGTGGTTACCAGGGCGGCCCGGCAGGCCAGAGCGGCCCGCCGAACTACGGTGCCCCTCCGGGCTGGACCCCCGCGACCTCTCCCGGCGGCCAGCCGGGTCAGTCGTGGCGTCCCGGTGGCGAAGAACGCACTCGCGAGCACGGCTGGTTCGCCGATCAAGCGGGCAACCAGCAGAGCGAGGGGGAGCGTCGTGACGTGGATGGACCAGAAAAGCCCCAGTGACGCCGGCCGCCCGGTCTTCGACCAAGACCGGGCGGAGAAGGCGATCCACGAGCTTTTGCTGGCCTGCGGCGAAAACCCGGACCGGGACGGCCTGAAGGACACCCCGGCCCGGGTCGCCCGCGCGTACAAGGAGATGTTCGCCGGCCTCTACATCGAGCCGGACTCGGTACTGGACAAGACCTTCGACGAATCCCACGAAGAGCTGGTCCTGGTCACGGACATCCCGATGTACAGCCAATGTGAACACCATTTGGTGCCCTTCCACGGGGTTGCGCACGTCGGGTACATCCCGAACGCGGGCGGCAAGGTCACCGGGCTCTCGAAACTCGCCCGCCTCGTCGACCTCTACGCCAAGCGCCCGCAGGTCCAGGAACGCCTCACCTCGCAGGTCGCCGACGCTCTCGTCCGCAAGCTCGAGCCGCGTGGCGTCATCGTCGTCATCGAGGCTGAGCATCTCTGCATGGCCATGCGCGGGATCCGTAAGCCCGGTGCTCGCACGACCACCTCGGCCGTGCGGGGGCAGCTCAAGACCTCCGCTTCGTCACGGGCGGAGGCGCTCGACCTCATCAAGGCGCGTCGGTGAGCACGAACCTGCCCGCGCCCGGGCGGTGCGTCGTGATGGGCGTGCTGAACGTGACGCCGGATTCCTTTTCGGACGGTGGCCGTTACCTCGACGTCGACCAGGCGCTGGAGCACGCGCGGGCGATGTGGGCGCGGGGGGCCGACCTGATCGACGTCGGCGGGGAGTCGACGCGGCCCGGTGCGCTGCGGGTGGACGCCGAGACCGAGCTGGCGCGGGTGCTCCCGGTGATCCGGACGCTTGCCGGTGAGGGTGTGGCGTTGTCGGTCGACACCACGCGCGCGGCCGTGGCCGCCGCGGCGCTCGAGGCCGGGGCGCACGTGGTCAACGACGTTTCGGGTGGGCTGGCCGATCCCGACATGGCGCGGGTCGCGGCCGAGTCCGGGGCGCCGTGGGTGCTGATGCACTGGCGCGGGCACAGCGAGGACATGCAGGCCCTCGCGAAGTACGAAGACGTCGTCGCCGACGTCCGGTCGGAGCTGCTGGCCCGGGTGGACGACGCCCTCGCGGCCGGCGTGGCCGAGAGCGCGATCGTGCTGGATCCCGGGCTCGGGTTCGCGAAGAACGCCGAGCACGACTGGGCGTTGCTGCGCGGGCTGGACTCGTTGCTCTCCCTGGGTTTCCCGGTGCTCGTCGGTGCGTCCCGCAAGCGGTTCCTCGGCCGGCTGCTGTCCGAAAAGGGCGGTACGCCGCGGCCGCCGGACGGCCGGGAGGACGCGACGGCGGCCATCTCGGCGCTCGCCGCGGCCGCCGGGGCCTGGGGCGTGCGGGTGCACGAGGTCGGGGCGTCGCTGGACGCGGTCACCGTGGCCGCGGCGTGGTGGAAGGGTTCGCCGGATGTCTGACCGGATCACGTTGACCGGCCTGCGGGTGTTCGGGCACCACGGCGTGTTCGAGCACGAGAAGCGGGACGGCCAGGAGTTCGTCGTCGACATCACGGTGTGGCTCGATCTCGGGCCGGCCGCGGCGTCGGACGACCTGACCAAGACGCTGCACTACGGCGAGCTGGCCGAGCTGGCCGCCGGGATCGTCGCGGGTGAGCCGTACGACCTGATCGAGAAGGTCGCCGGCACGATCGCCGACGCGGTCATCCGGGACGAACGCCTGAGCGCGGTCGAGGTGACCGTGCACAAGCCGTCGGCGCCGATCCCGCTGACCTTCGACGACGTGGCCGTCACGGTCCGGCGCGAGCGATGAGCCGCGCCGTCCTTTCCCTCGGGTCCAACCTCGGCGACCGGCTCGGCTTCCTGAAGCTCGCGCTGGACGCCGTCCGGCCCGCGCTGGTCGCGGTGTCGAGCGTGTACGAAACCCAGGCGTGGGGTGTCGAGGACCAGCCCGACTTCCTCAACGCCGTCTGCGTCGTCGACGACCCGGACCGCGACCACTGGGCGTGGCTGCGCACGGGCCAGGCCGCCGAACAGGCGGCCGGGCGGGTGCGGGAGCTGCGCTGGGGGCCGCGGACGCTGGACGTCGACGTCGTCACGGTCGACGGTGTCACATCCACCGACCCGGAGCTGCTGCTGCCGCACCCGGGCACGCCGGACCGGGCGAGCGTGCTGATCCCGTGGCTGGAGATCGAGCCCCGCGCGGTCCTGCCCGGTCACGGCCCGGTCACCGCGCTGCTGGCCGCGCGTCCGGCGTCCGACGTCGACACCGTCCGGCGTACCGACCTCACGCTGAGCTGACCAAAGTCAAGCCCTGGGCGGCAGCTCGTCGCCGAGTTGCCGCCCAGGGGCGGTCAGCCGCGCAGTGCCGCGATCATGAAGCCGACTGCCGGCCGGGTTGTCGGGAACGGGGGCCAGCCGTTGATGATCCCCAGCAGCTTCCAGTAGTGCTCGGCGCGGGGGTCGCCACCCGCGGCGAAGCGTTCGGCCAGCTCGTGGCGGAACTCCGCCGACGCCGGATCCTGGTCCGGCCGGGCCGAGGCTGCCGCGATCTCCGCCGCAAGCGTTTGCCCCGCCGTCGACGTGGGGCTTTCCTTCGCGTCGACGGCCTCCTGGGCGCGGGCAACCCACGCGTTCCAGTTCTCCCGCCAGGCCGAAGACGGCTGCTCGAAGTCGCCTTCGCGGATCTGCTGGGCCTGGGTTTCGCTCATCGTGCGGATCAGGGTCCGGAACGACGGGTCCTGGACGAGCTCGGCGAACTCGATCCACGCTTCCAGCTGCTCCGGCGACGGGTCGTCCGGCAGCTCGGGCTTGCCGGCGCGCATCCGCTCGTAGAACTGCGGATCGATCTCGAGCCCGGCGACCATCTCGTCCCAGAACTCGTCGACCAGCCGCTTGCGCTCCTCGTCGGACATCGACGCGAGACGGTTCATCAGTTTCACTTCCTCCAGCTCGGAATCACGTTTGGCCACCGCGCGCAGCACCGCCCGGCGCAGCCGGAGCCGCCGGATCTGCTCGTCGAGCGCCTCGACGTGCCGGTTCGCCAGCTCGCCCACGGTCGAGGACCGGGTCAGGGCGGCGGAGACGTCGGCGAGGCCGAGGCCGAGCTCGCGCAGGGTGCGGACCAGCTCGAGCCGGGCCATGGCCGTGGCGTCGTAGAGCCGGTAGCCGGCGTCCGTCCGGTCGGTCGGGGGCAGCAGGCCCTCGTCCGAGTAGAACCGGATGGTCTTGACCGGCAGGCCCGTGCGCCGGGCCAGCTCGCCGATGGTGAAGGTCGCGGTGGTGCCCACAAGACGCATCTTGAACTCTCCAGTTGGGGGAGAGTCAAGGATTCCACGGTACGGTTGGGTCATGCACTTCACCCGGCCTCGCGACCTGGTGGTGGCCGGGGTCCTCGGCCTGGTCCTCGGCTACCTCCTCTTCCAGGTGGCCTACGGCTCGCTGCCCCAGCTGCCGCTGCTCGCCGGCGTCACGTTCGCGGTGCTCGCCGTGATCGAGGTCGTGCTCGCGTTCGTCATCCGCTCCCGGATCAAGGGCGGCCGGGTCGTTGCCGCTATCGGGATCGCCCGATCGGTGGCCTTGGCGAAGGCTTCGTCACTCGCCGGCGCATTCATGACCGGCGCCTGGCTGGCGGCGCTCAGCTACCTTTTTCCCCGACGTGACGAACTCGTCGCCGCGGTGCTCGACACCCGGGCCGCGGTGGTCGGCGTGGTTTCCGCGGCACTGCTGGTAGCAGGGGGTTTGTGGCTCGAACACTGCTGCCGGACCCCGCGCGGCCAAGATCGGGAACCCACCCGCGGCTGACCGGTTAGCGCTGGAATCCCACCGCTCGCTGGACCGAGTAGGTCTCGTTCGGATTACGAGCAGGTACGGTGTCAGTCATGACCGGCGTGGGTGACGACTCGCGCGGCCGCCTTCTGGGTAGGCCGTGGCTTGTTGTCGGATTCGTCCTCGCCATCGGAGCCACCCTCGCACTGGTGCTCAGCAACGATCTCAAGTACCTCAGGCTCGGGATCGTTGCGGCCCTCTGGGCTGCCCTGATCGGCGCGTTCCTCGCCGTGAAGTACCGCAAGCACGCGGCACAGAGCGAGGACGCGGTCTCCGAGGCGCAGGCTGTGTACGAGTTGGAGCTGGAACGCGAGATCGCGGCCCGGCGCGAGTACGAACTGGAGATGGAGGCGGAAAACCGCAGTGCGGCCGACTCCCGTGGCCGCGAGGAGCTGGAGGCGCTGCGCGCCGAAGTCTCCGCGCTGCGCGACAGCCTCCAGTCGCTGTTCGGCGGTGAGGTGCTGCTCGAACGCGTCGCGCTGACCGCGCAGGCGACCCGGATGCGCAAGCTCTCCGACGACAACCGGATGATCCCCGACGGCGCGCCGAAGAAGAAGCCGGCTCAGCTGATGGCCGCGAAGAAGCCCGCGAGCGAGGGCGGCGAACGGCCGACCGAACTGATCGACCGGGTGCTCGACGAGCGCCGCCGCAAGGCGTCGAACGGCAAGCCCGCGAACGGCAAGGGCTTCGGCGGCAAGGGCAAGGGGTTCGGCGGCAAGCCGGCCAACGGCGCCAACGGCCCGAAGGCGCCCGCCAACGTCAACGCGCAGAGCACCCAGCAGATCGCCCGGCCGAAGCCGCTGAGCGAACGCCGTCCGCCCGTGCCCGAGGTCGACCCGGCGCTGAACGCCGCGCAGCGTGAGTTGAAGGCCGCCGAGCTGCGCGCCGAGGCGGCCCGCCGCCAGGCCGAGTCGCAGCCGATGCGGCTGCCCAACCCGGCCGAGGTCGCGAAGCAGCCCGAGCGCCGTCCCGAAACGCCCGCCGAGCCGACGCGCCGCGACGTGCCGCGGGCCGCCGACCCCAAGACCGAGATCCGCCGTCCGGAGCCGAAGACGGAGATCCGCCGTCCCGAGCCGCCGCCCGCGCGCCGCGCGGAGATGTCGCGCGGGGAGATGCGTCCCGCCGAGATGTCGCGTCCCGACATCCCGCGGGTGGAGATGTCGCGTCCGGACATTCCCCGCGTGGAGATGTCGCGTTCGGACCTGCCGCGGGTCGAGCGTCAGCGTCCGGCGGAGATGTCGCGTCCCGACTTGCCGCGCGTTGAGCGTCAGCGTCCGGCGGAGATGTCGCGTTCGGACCTGCCGCGCGTTGAGCGTCAGCGGCCGGCGGAGATGTCGCGTTCGGACCTGCCGCGGGTCGAACGTCAGCGGCCCGCCGAGATGTCGCGCTCCGACCTGCCCCGCGTCGAGCGGCCGAGGCCCGGGGAGGTGTCCCGTTCGGACATCCCGCGCGTCGAGATGTCCCGGCCGGACCTGCCGCGCGTCCCCGGCCCGAACGGCGCGCGGAAGGCCCCCGAGCCGCCCGCACGCCCACCCCAGGGCCGTCCGGCGGCCAGCGTGCCGCCGCCGAAGCCGTCCGAGATGTCGCGGTCGGACATCCGGCCGGTCGAGCGCCCGGTGGCCGACCTGAGCGCGGCGTTCCAGAACCGTGACGACTTCGCCGAGCGGCAGCGGCCCAACCGGCCGAAGCCGCCGGAGCCGAAGCCCGCCGACCGGAAGCCGCCGATGCCGCGGGACGCCACGGCATCGCGCACCAACCTCCCGGTCGTCCCGGCGACGGCGCCGGTGCCGAACGCCGGTCCGCCCTCGCGGACCAACCTGCCGCCCGTCGTCCCGCCGACCACGCCGGTCCCGGCCGCCGACGGCCGCCGTCCGTCGCGGCTGGAGCAGTTCTCGCGGGCCGACATGTCGCCGATCCTCGACGAGCCGGCGTCCCGGCACGGCTCACACCGCGCTCCCGCGGAGGCGGCCCAGGCCGAGGCGCAGCCGGTGAACCCGACGCTGCCGGAGTCGGTGCGCAACTTCCAGGGCCGCCCCGCCGGCGGTCGTCGCCGGAAGCCGGACGACTCGCAGGTCATGCCCGCCGTGCCCCCGCCGCCGCCCGAGCCCTCGGGTGGCCGCCGTCGTCGTCCCGACGGCGAGCCGCCGGCCTGGGAAGGCATGGTCGCCGAGCGGGCGTCCATGTCACGGCGCAACATGACGCCGGTGGACCCGGCCGACGTCGAGCTCAACGGCAACGGCCACAACGGGCACGGTGCGAACGGTCAGAACGGCAACGGGAACGGCCCGGCCCCGCGCAACGGCCGTCGTGGCGAAACGCCGGGCAGCGGGTCCCACAACACCGGCCGCTCGGTCAGCGAACTGCTGGCGGCGAACGGGGGAACCGGTTCGACCCCGCGCCGCAGGCGGCGCGCCGAGGACTGAGGCTTGGCCGCGGCGCTCACCCGGGGTTCGCATTCCGGTCCGTGTCCGGTCTGCGTAGGGTGACCCGCTGTGAGCGGAACCCTCTCGCCCGCGACGGGACTCGATCGCGGACGGCGGCCTCGACGGATCACCGTGCTGCTGCCGGTGCTCGGGCTGATCGTGGTCGCCCTGTGCGGCCTGTTCCTGTTCGGCCTGGCGACGGCGCGGGTCGGCCCGCTCGCCGTCACCATCGGCGTGCTGGCCGCCCTGGTGCCGGTGGCCGGGGTCGTGGCCGGCTTCCTGTGGGTCGACCGCTGGGAGCCCGAGCCGGCGAAGTTCCTGCTGCTCGCCTTCGCCTGGGGTGCCTGCATCGCGACGATCACCGCGCTGCTCATCAACACCACGGCCGAGGCGGTCGGTGACGAGCTGCTCGGCAAGGGCAGCGGCAACACCGTCGCGGCGCTGGTGTCCGCACCGGTGGTCGAGGAAGCCGCGAAGGCGCTCTTCGTCGTCCTGATCCTGTGGCGCCGCCGCAGCGAGTTCGACGGCGTCGTGGACGGCGTCGTCTACGCCGGGTTCAGCGCGGCCGGGTTCGCGTTCACCGAGAACATCTACTACTTCGGTCGTGCTTTTTACGACTACGGCTTCGGTGACGGCCACAGCCAGGGTGTCATCACGGCGTTCTTCCTGCGTGGGGTGCTCGCGCCGTTCACGCACCCGCTGTTCGCGGTGCTCACCGGCATCGGGATCGGCATCGCCGCCCGGACGACCACCAAGGCGTTGAAGATCATCGCGCCGATCGCCGGCTACCTGGCCGCGGTCTGCCTGCACGCGCTGTGGAACAGCGCCGCGCTGCTCGGCGGGTCGAAGTTCCTGACCGTGTACTTCCTGATCATGCTGCCGCTGTTCCTCGGCGTGGTCTACCTGGTGATCCTGCAGCGACGGCGGGAGCAGCGGATCATCGAAGCCGCCCTGCCGCACATGGCCGCGGCGCGCTGGATCGCGCCGTCGGAGGTCGAGCTGCTGGCGAGCCTGCCCGGCCGCCGCGCGTGGCGCCGCCAGGCGAAACGGCAGTCCGGCAAGCAGGCCGCGAAGGCCGTCGCCGTGTACCAGGCGAGCGTCACGGAACTCGCGTTCCTGGACCGGCAGGAGATCCGCACCGACGCCGACGAGCGGCGCCAGCAGGAGCTGCTGCGCACACTCAAGTCCGCCAGGGCGGAAGCCACGCGCCTGGCCCAGGAGGCCACTCGCGGGTGACCCGGTCCGGGTGAAGCTGGTCACCCGGGTTCAACGGCGCGCGCTTAATCGAGTTAGTCTCGCGCCGTCGTCCGGTACCCGGAGCGGGACTGGAACGAGAGCAGAGGGAGTCTGCGAACCATGAGCGTCCACAGGCGCACGCCATGATGAGGCCCGCCCGCCTCGCGGTCGGTGTCGTTTCCGCCGGCCGGGTGGGCAGCGTGCTCGGGGCCGCCCTGGCCCGGGCGGGACACACCGTGGTCGCCGCGTCCGGGCTGTCCGCCTCGTCGCTGGCCCGTGCCGAACGCCTCCTCCCCGACGTGCCCCTCCTGCCGCCCGACGAAACCGTGCGCCGGGCGGACCTGGTGCTGCTCGCCATCCCCGACGACGCGCTGGCCGGCATGGTCCGCGGGCTCGTCGCCACGGAGTCGCTGCGGCCGGGCCAGATCGTCGTGCACACGTCCGGCGCGCAGGGCATCGACGTCCTGGCGCCCGCGGCCGCGGCCGGGGCGCTCCCGCTGGCGCTGCACCCGGTGATGACGTTCACCGGCCGCGAGGAGGACCTCGAGCGGCTGGCGGCGTGCAGCATCGGCGTCACCGCGATGGAGGACGACGAAGCGGCCTGGAACGTCGGCGAAGCGCTGGCCGTCGAGATGGGCGCCGAGCCGGTGCGCATCCCCGACTCCGCGCGAGCGCTCTACCACGCTGCGTTGACCCACGGCGCGAACCACCTGATGACGCTGGTCGCCGACTGCGCGGAAGTCTTGCGTGAAGCCGGAATCGGGCAATCCGAACGGCTGGTCGCGCCACTGCTTTCGGCCGCGTTGGATAATGTGCTCCGACACGGCGACCGCGCGCTCACGGGCCCGGTCGCGCGTGGCGACGTCGGCACCGTCCGCAAGCACCTGGAGGTGCTGGCGGACCGCGCGCCGGACGTCGCGCCGGCCTACCGGGCGCTGGCCAAGCGCACGGCGGAGCGTTCCAGGGCCGCCGGGCTGCTGGACACCGCGGCCGCCAAAGAACTCACCGACCTCCTCGACGATCCCGCCGAAGGGCACCCAGACCAGTGACCACACCGAAATTCAGTCGCGGCACCCTGAACCAGTTCGCCTCGCCCGAGCAGATGAGCCAGGTCAGCCGGGCCCTGCACGGCGTCGGCCGCAAGCTGGCGCTCGTGCCGACCATGGGCGCGCTGCACGCCGGGCACCGCGAGCTGATCCGCCGCGCCAAGCGGCTGCCGAACAACGTCGTGGCCACCTCGATCTTCGTCAACCCGCTGCAGTTCGGCGAGGGCGAGGACTTCGAGGCCTACCCGCGTCCGCTGGAGGCCGACCTCGCCGTGCTGGGTGAGGACGGCGTCGAAATCGCCTTCACCCCGGCTGCCGACGCCCTCTACGCCGAGGGCGCCGTCGTCACCGTGCACCCCGGCCCGCTCGGCGACGAGCTCGAGGGCGCCGTCCGCCCCGGCCACTTCGCCGGGGTGCTGACCGTGGTGGCGAAGCTGTTCAACCTGCTCCGTCCGGACTACGCGCTCTTCGGCGAAAAGGACTACCAGCAACTGGTCCTGATCAAGCGGATGGTGCGCGACCTGAACATCGACACGCACGTGATCGGCGTGCCGACCGTGCGCGAGCGTGACGGGCTGGCCCTGTCCTCGCGCAACGTCTACCTCACGCCTGAGCAGCGTGAAGACGCCATCGTCCTGTCGGCCGCCCTCACCGCGGGGGCGTTCGTCGGCCGGGACGGGGCGGACGCGGTCCTCGAGACCGCGTGGAAGACCCTCGCCGCGCGGCCCGCGGTCGAGGTGGATTACCTGGAGTTGAGGGGAACCGACCTCGGGCCCGCGCCCGTCGATGGTGAAGCACGACTGTTGATCGCGGCCCGGGTGGGGAGTACCCGGCTGATCGACAACGTTCCGGTGTTGCTCGGTGCTTCGGTAGATCACCCGGCGCGCCCGGAGCGGGACGCAGGGGAATAGGAGTCCACGATGTACCGCACCATGCTCAAGTCGAAGATCCACCGGGTCACCGTCACCCAGGCCGACCTGCACTACGTCGGCTCGGTCACCGTCGACGAGGACCTGATGGAGGCCGCGGACCTGCTGCCGGGGGAACAGGTGTCCATTGTGGACGTCACCAACGGGGCGCGGCTGGAGACCTACGTCATCAAGGGGGAACGCGGCAGTGGCGTGCTCGGCATCAACGGCGCCGCGGCCCACCTGGTGCACCCGGGTGACCTGGTCATCCTGATCTCCTACGGTCAGATGGAAACCGCCGAAGCCGCGACGTACGAACCGCGCGTGGTGTTCGTCGACGCGGACAACCGGATCGTCCACCGGCACACCGATCCCGGCCACGCGCCGGAGGGTTCCGGGCTGCTCAGCGGCACGGTGCCCCTGCCGGAGGAGGAGACGGCGATCTTCCCGGTGGCCGAGACGGCCGACGCGCGCCGGCTCGACGCGCTGCTGCACGCGGAAAGCTGACCCGCTTGCTGCTCACCGTCGACGTCGGCAACACGAACATCGTGCTGGGCCTGTATTCCGGCACCGAGCTCGCAGGCGACTGGCGCATGCGCACGGACGCGCGGATCACCGCCGACGAGCTCGCGCTGACCGTCCGCGGGCTCCTCGGCCCGCACGCGGACGACGTCACGGGGATCAGCGCGTTGTCGACGGTGCCGGCGGTGCTGCGCGAGCTGCGGGTGATGCTTTCGCGCTACTACGCGAAAGTGCCGAAGATCGTCGTCGAGCCGGGGGTGCGCACGGGTGTGCCCCTGCTCGTCGACAACCCGAAGGAGGTGGGCGCGGACCGGCTGGCAAACACGCTGGCCGCGCACCACCTGCACAGTGGCACGGCCTGCGTCGTGGTCGACTTCGGCACGTCGACGAACGTCGACGCGATCTCGGCCCGCGGCGAGTTCCTGGGCGGCGCGTTCGCCCCGGGCATCGAGATCTCGGTGGACGCGCTGGCCGCCCGCGCGGCGGCGTTGCGCAAGGTCGAGCTGGTGCCGCCGCGCTCGGTGATCGGCAAGAACACGGTGGAGTGCCTGCAGTCGGGCATTCTCTACGGCTTCGCGGGCCAGGTCGACGGGCTCGTCCGCCGCATCGCCCGCGAGCTGTCCCCCGGCGGCCGGGACCCGGTGGCGGTGCTCGCCACCGGCGGCCTGGCGCCGCTGGTGATCAGCGAGTCGGAGACGATCACCGAACACGTCCCGGACCTGACCCTGCTCGGCCTGCGCTTGGTCTACGAGCGCAACATCCGGCCTTAGCCGCGGGCCAGCCGCCGGCGTTCCAGGACGTACCCGATCGCCGTCACGGCCAGCGCCGGGAACGCCACCACGGCCTGCGGGAACTTCGCCGTCCCCGGCGGGTCGACGGCCTTCGAGCCGGGGTAGGCGAGCGCCGAGATCTGTGTCAGCCAGTAGAGCGAGGCCAGCGTCGCGCCCGCGTCGAGCCCCTCTCGCGACGAGGGAGCCCGCCAGAGCTGCCACAGGCTCGTGACGCCGAGCGCGAGCCCCAGGCTCATCGTCTGGCCGTTGTGGAACTTCGCGTGCGGTGGCCAGGCGGGGTTCTTGACGTGGGTCTCGTTCCAGTCGGCCTGGTAGGGGCCGGCCGCGGTCAGCAGCGACGTCAGCGAGATCAGTGCTCGTCCCCAGGACTTGGTAGCCATGGTCACAGTCTCGAACCTCCAGTTTGCTGGAGGTCAAGCAAGCAGCTTCAGGCCGACGACCCCCGCGACGATCAGCCCGAGGCAGGCGATCCGGGTGGCCGACGCCGGATCACCGAGCACGACGACGCCGTAGACGGCCGTGCCGATGGTGCCGATGCCGACCCAGATCGCGTAACCGGTGCCGAGCGGGATTTGCCGCAGTGCGTAGGCCAGCCCGCTCATGCTCAGCAGGAGGGCGATCAGGAACACCGCCGCGGGAACGGCGCGGGAGAACCCCTTGGACGCGCCGAGCGCGGCGGCCCAGACGGTTTCGAGGACTCCGGACAGGATCAGGACGAGCCAGGACATGGTCGGACCTTTCGCAGTGTTGAGGTACTCATCACTGCGCCGTCTTGTCCTGACCGGGTACGACGCGTTCGTCCGGGGCGTGCTCGCCGATTCCGACGTTAGCACGCGGCCATGACCGGAAACGTCTGCTTCAGCGCCGGCGGGTGCGGAACGTCCACGTCAGCAGCGGCAGGTCGAACTCGCCGGACGCCGTGTGCGGATTCGCCGCGAGGAACCGGCGGATCTCCGCCAGTCCCGCGGCCCGGTCCGCCGGATCCGCCACGATCATGTGTGAATGCGTCGCGATCGTTTCGGCGAGGCTTTTCGCGGTGCGCCGTTGCGCATGCTGAAACGTCCGGCTTTCGTACGGTACGAATGCGGGGTGCTCGCCGGGGTTCCTCGAGCCGCCGGGTGACGTACTGCTCACCCCGGTCCGGCTGAGCCGGGCGAACTCGGCCACCCACGGCACGGAATCGTCTTCGTAGTTCCACATCGGCACCAGGACACCGCCCGGCCGCAGCACGCGGGCGATTTCGGTCAGCGCGGGCCCGACGTCGAACCAGTGGAACGCCTGGCCGACGAACACCGCGTCGACACCCCCGTCCGGCATCGGGATCCGCTCCGCCTGCCCGTCGAGGGAGGTGGCCGACGGCACGGCCCGGGCGAGTTCGGCGCGCATTCCGGGGTCGGGTTCGACCGCGGTGACGTCCAGTCCGAGTTCGGCGAGGCCGACGGTCAGTTTGCCGGTTCCGGCCGCGAGATCGAGGACCCGCCGCGGGGTTCCGGTCGCTCCGGAAAGACCCCACTCGAGTGCTTCCCGCGGGTAGCCGGGCCGGTGCTCGGCGTATGCGGCGGCCTGGCTGCCGAACGACGAAGCCCGCTGGGCGTGGCGGTCTGGTGTGGGATCACTCACGAGACCGAGGCTAATGGACGGAAAAGAAAGGTAATCCGGTTGGCGTAGCGTCGCGCGAGGTTCGTACCCTATGGGCCATGACCGAAAACCCCGCTTCCACCAGCGACCCCGCCGAAGACGAACTGCCCGAGCAGATGCGGGTGCGCCGGGAGAAGCGCGACCGGATCATCGCCGAAGGCATCGATCCCTATCCGGTCGAGGTCCCGCGGACGCACTCGCTCGCCGAAGTCCGCGCGGCGCATTCCGGGCTGCCCGCCGACACCGCGACCGGCGATCTGGTCGGCGTCACCGGCCGGGTGATGTTCCTGCGCAATACGGGCAAACTGTGCTTTGCCAGCCTGCGCGAGGGTGACGGCACGGAACTGCAGGCGATGATCAGCCTGGCGAAGGTCGGCGAAGACGCGCTGGCGGCGTGGAAGTCCGACGTCGACCTGGGCGACCACGTCTTCGTGCACGGTGAGGTCATCACCTCCAAGCGCGGCGAGCTGTCCGTGATGGCCGACAGCTGGCGCATCACGTCGAAGTCGCTGCGCCCGCTCCCGGTGGCGCACAAGGAGCTCGCCGAGGAGACGCGGATCCGGCAGCGGTACGTCGACCTCATCCTGCGCCCGCGCGCGCGGGATGTCGTGCGCACGCGGGCCGGCGTGGTCCGGTCGCTGCGGGAGTCGTTCCACCGGCGCGGGTTCACCGAGGTCGAGACGCCGATGCTGCAGACGCTGCACGGCGGCGCCGCGGCGCGCCCGTTCGTGACGCATTCGAACGCGTTCGACCTGGACCTCTTCCTGCGCATCGCGCCGGAGCTCTACCTCAAGCGCTGCGTCGTCGGCGGGATCGAGAAGGTTTTCGAGATCAACCGCAACTTCCGGAACGAGGGCAGCGACTCGTCGCACTCGCCGGAGTTCGCGATGCTCGAGTACTACGAGGCGTACGCCACGTACGACACCAATGCGGTGATGACCCGGGAGCTGATCCAGGCGGCCGCGCGCGACGTCCTGGACACCGAAGTCGTCACGCTGGCCGACGGTTCGGAGTACGACCTCTCCGGCGAATGGACCACACTCGGAATGTACGAGTCGTTGTCCGATTCCCTCGGCGAAGAGGTGACGCCGGAGACACCGGCCGCCAAACTGCACGGATTCGCGCAGGCCAGGGGCCTGGAAGTGGATCCGAAGCTCGGGCACGGCAAGCTCGTCGAGGAACTGTGGGAGCATCTCGTCGGAGATCAGCTGCACGCCCCGACGTTTGTGCGTGATTTTCCGCTGGAGACGTCGCCATTGACGAGGCAGCACCGCTCACGGCCCGGCGTGGCCGAGAAGTGGGACCTCTACGTGCGCGGTTTCGAACTCGCCACCGGATACTCCGAGCTGGTCGATCCGGTCGTCGAACGGGAACGGCTCACCGAACAGTCCAGGCTGGCCGCGCAGGGTGATAGCGAAGCCATGCGGCTGGATGAGGATTTCCTGCGGGCACTTGAGTACGGAATGCCGCCGAGCGGCGGGGTCGGAATGGGGATCGACCGGCTGCTGATGGCCTTGACCGGTCTCGGTATCCGGGAGACGATCCTCTTCCCGCTCACGCGACCCGAATAACCCGGCCGTGTGAGTTGTCTACGGTTATCTCAATGAGATTTGCGCTGTCACCCGGAAGCGGGTACTAATGTACAGACAAAGTCTTCTGTGCGGGGCCCGCCCCGTAACCAGATCATTGAGTAAGCCCCCGCAGGAGGAAACAGATGGCACAGAAGGTGCTCGTCTCGCTGGTCGACGACCTCGACGGCAGTGAGGCGGAAGAGACCGTCGAGTTCGGTTTGGACGGCATCAGCTACCAGATCGACCTCTCCTCGGATAACGCCGAAGAGCTCCGGGACGCGCTCGCCCAGTATGTCGAGCACGCCCGCCGTGCCGGTGGTCGCAAGCGCGCTTCCGTGCGCCCGGTCGCGGGCGGCAAGGGCTCCGCTCGCCCGGCCGCCGTCGACCGTGAGCAGAACCAGGCCATTCGCTCCTGGGCGCGCAAGAACGGGTACGCCGTTTCGGACCGGGGCCGGATCCCGTCCGAGGTCGTCGAGGCCTACCACAAGAAGAACTGACGCGGGGTTTGCGGACTGAAGCCGCCGGGCGAATTCGCCCGGCGGCTTTCTTCATGTCCGGTGACTGAGGGTTATGCGCCGGGGTCGGTGCGGGCCGTTCGGGCGTACTCGCCGGGCGACTGGCCGGTCACGGTCCGGAAATCGCGGATGAAGTGCGACTGGTCGCTATAGCCCAGCCGAACCGCCAGTCCGGCGTAATCCACCGGTCCTTCGGTGGCGATCCGGTGCGCCGCGTCGTTGAGGCGGTATATCCGGATCGCCCACTTGGGCGGACAGCCGACGTGTTCGGCGAACAGCCGCTGCACCGAACGCGCGGTTAGTCCAGTATCCGCGCACAGCTGCGCCACCCGGGTAATTCCCGGATCACGCGCGATTGATTCGACCGCCGCCACGGCCTCTCGTGCGGCCGATCGGAGTACCACCGCATTTGCCATCAGCAAGTTGTCGATCGCACCGACCATTTGCGCGTCGCCGGCCGCGGTCCGCACCGATTCCGCAGCTTCGCGGGCCCTTGCGCCGAAAACATCGACGAGCGGGACAGCGCGGTCGGCGATGTCACTCACCGGGCCGTCGAGGAACGCGCGGAAGGCCCCGGGCCGGAATCGCACGCCGAGGCCCTGCACCCGTCCCTCCAAGACATGTGAAAACACTTCACGTGCCGGTCCGTAGACGCCGGAAGCGGTCGGGAAGAACGTTGCGTGCACCGCGAGGTTCGGCAGTACGCGCTGCTCGTACGGTGGTTTGCCGCGCCGGTCCCAGTGCAGCACCCAGTGGTAGTCGACGAATTGGGCGAGTTCGGGTGCCGGCGGGTAGCGCGTGAGGGTGAACATCGCGCGGGCCGCCGCCTCGGCCACGATGCCCTGCGGGATCCGGTGTTCCGCCACCGGGCAACGGTAACTGTCGCGTTCTTTCAAGACGGCGTCGTGGCCGGGTCGTTTTGATCTCGGACATGACTGCCGAGTTGATGCGCCCCGCCGCGGCCGAGTTCCTGCGCGTCGGGCTCGCCGTGGACGACCTGAGCGCCCCGACGCCGTGTGACGGTTACGACGTCCGCGGGCTGCTGAACCACCTTCTCTACTGGGGCCCGTGGCTGATCGCCGCGGGGCGGCGCGAGGAGGCGCCGTCACCGGGCGCCGTCGAGGCGGACGCGGCGCTCGTGACGGCCGACTGGGCGGCGGCGCTGGAGAAGCAGACGGAGACGCTGGTGGAGGTGTTCGGGACACCGTCGGCCTGGACGGGCCTGACGAAGCTGGGCACGACCGAGCTGCCGTCCGCCGTGGTGGGCGGAATGGTCCTGGGCGAGTTCGTCCTGCACGGCTGGGACCTGGCCCGGGCGAGCGGCGGGTCGCTTCGCTGCGCGCCTGCCGCCGCCACGGCGGTCCTGGAGTCGGCGGTGGCGATGGGTGACCAGGCACGCTCGATGGGCGTCTACGGCCCTGAGGTGCCGGTTCCGGCCGACGCGGCACTCCTGGACCGTGCGTTGGGCGCGGCGGGCCGCGATCCGTCCTGGAGGCGCTGAGGGTTGTCCACAGCCTCGCCCGGTTGTGGACAGGTTGGGCCTTCGGGCGGTGATTCGGGGGTTTTGTCCCACCTCGCCGACAGACTGGCTTCGGGGACGCCCACGGGACGGGTGGGGGCCGCCGTCGGGCGCTCTGGCCCAGCGGCGCAGGTCGGCGGCCCGGAGTATCCACGCGGGGTTGGCCGCTGGGCTCAACTCACGCCGATCGGTCGATCCGCGTGGAAGGTCCTGAATGGCCGATTCAAGACGTCCGGCTGGGGCACCACTCCGACGACCGGCGCCGGGACAGCCAGGCCGGAGACCCTCCCGCGACGGGTGCGACCGCCGTCAGCTGCCGGGCCGCCGGGCGCACGTGCGCGGGCAGCCGTCGCACTCCGGCTCGGCCGGGAGCAGGTACGAGAAGCAGCAGCTCTCGCGGCGCCGGGTCCACTCGCGGGTTCCGTCGGCCCCGTCCACCAGGCGCAGGGTCGACGCCGACGTCAACGGCGGGTAGACGGCGTCGAGGACCAGGGCCGCGTCGGCGACGCCCGCGCCTTCGGCCTCCGGGGTGCCGCCCTGCCGGCCCGCCCACCAGAGTGAGTTCTCCAGCGCGTCGGTAGCCGCGGCCCAGAGTGTGCGGCGGCCGAGCCTGCCGGCCGGCGCGTACGCCTGGACGAACCGGGCGGCGTGGGCCAGGTAGCGGGCCCGCAGCACCGCGGCGAGGGCCCGCTCGTCGCGCACCACCGTCGCCTCCGGGCGGGCCGAGCCCGGGTCCGTCGGGAGGCAGTGGAAGTCGTCGCCGAGCACGGCCATGCCCTCGGGGTGCGGCTGGTCGTCGGCCAACCGGAACGCCAGCTCCTCGGGCTTCAGGGACGGCACGCGGCGCTCGTGGTGCAGCAGCAGCGCGCCGACGTACGCCGGGACGTGCAGGTACCACGTCAGGACGTAGCTCGCGGTGGTCCGGTCCGGGGCCGCGTCGTGCTCGCGCCGCAGCCAGGTGCCTAGCCGGCCGCGCCACTCGTCGAACCGCGAGGGCGTCGCCAGCAGGTCGGCGCAGCGGATCCAGCCGTCGGGGACGTCGCGGCGCAGTTCCTGCAGGCCGGAGACCCGCAGGAGGGACGCGGCGAGGCCGTCGCCGACCTCTTGCGCGGCACGGAAGGACCGCTGCTGGTTCAACCGGGACCCTCCCGACGGTGTGGATATTAGGCGTGCCTAACCTTACATGCTGCCGGGCGCTGCGCCGATCGGGTGGTGCTCCCGCGGGTCTCCCACGTTGCGGACCTGTTCGCGTTGAGCGGACATGGCGCGGATGGCGGAATCCGGGTGGCCGCCCGCACGTTCTGCTTGACGTAAAGGTGCAGGGCAACCTGATGATGGGAAGCGCCCGGAGGACGCCACGTCCGGGTGCGAAAAAGACCGCGAACAGCCGTAGTGGTACGCCAGCGCGACCAGTTGGCTACTAGAGTGGTCTCACGGTGCTGAATCCATCGCGGTGAAAGCACGATGGATAACGGGCCGCCGGCGCAGCAGTCGAGGGAGTGCACATGTTTGAGAGGTTCACCGACCGCGCGAGGCGGGTGGTCGTTCTGGCTCAAGAAGAAGCCAGGATGCTCAACCACAACTACATCGGCACCGAGCACATCCTCCTGGGTCTGATCCACGAGGGTGAGGGTGTCGCCGCCAAGGCGCTGGAGTCGCTGGGCATCGCCCTGGAGGGCGTGCGCCAGCAGGTCGAAGAGATCATCGGCCAGGGCCAGCAGGCGCCGAGCGGGCACATCCCGTTCACGCCGCGGGCGAAGAAGGTGCTGGAGCTGTCACTGCGCGAAGCGCTGCAGCTCGGCCACAACTACATCGGCACCGAGCACATCCTGCTCGGCCTGATCCGCGAGGGCGAAGGCGTCGCCGCGCAGGTCCTGGTCAAGCTGGGAGCGGACCTCAACCGGGTCCGCCAGCAGGTGCTGCAGCTGCTCTCGGGCTACCAGGGCAAGGAGTCCACCGAAACCGGTTCCGGCGGCCGTGGTGAAGGCACCCCGTCGTCGTCGCTGGTGCTGGACCAGTTCGGCCGCAACATGACCGTGCTCGCCCGCGAGGGCAAGCTCGACCCGGTCATCGGGCGCGGCAAGGAGATCGAGCGGGTCATGCAGGTCCTGTCCCGCCGGACCAAGAACAACCCGGTGCTCATCGGCGAGCCCGGCGTCGGCAAGACCGCCGTCGTCGAGGGCCTGGCCCAGAGCATCGTCAAGGGCGAGGTGCCCGAGACGCTCAAGGACAAGCAGCTCTACACGCTGGACCTGGGCTCCCTGGTCGCCGGCTCCCGCTACCGCGGTGACTTCGAAGAGCGCCTGAAGAAGGTGCTCAAGGAGATCAAGACCCGCGGCGACATCATCCTGTTCATCGACGAGCTGCACACGCTGGTCGGGGCGGGTGCCGCCGAGGGCGCGATCGACGCGGCTTCGATCCTGAAGCCGATGCTCGCCCGCGGTGAGCTGCAGACGATCGGCGCGACCACCCTCGAGGAGTACCGCAAGTACATCGAGAAGGACGCCGCCCTCGAGCGCCGGTTCCAGCCGATCCAGGTCGGCGAGCCGTCGCTGGAGCACACGATCGAGATCCTCAAGGGCCTGCGTGACCGGTACGAGGCGCACCACCGCGTCTCGATCACCGACTCGGCGCTGGTCGCCGCCGCGACCCTGGCGGACCGGTACATCAACGACCGGTTCCTCCCGGACAAGGCGATCGACCTGATCGACGAGGCCGGCGCCCGGATGCGCATCCGCCGGATGACCGCGCCGCCGGACCTGCGCGAGTTCGACGAGAAGATCGCGAACGTCCGTCGCGACAAGGAGTCCGCGATCGACGCGCAGGACTTCGAGCGGGCCGCCCGCCTGCGTGACGAGGAGAAGACCCTCCTCGGCCAGAAGGGCGAGCGGGAGAAGCAGTGGAAGGACGGCGACCTCGACGTCGTCGCCGAGGTCGACGACGAGCAGATCGCGGAGGTGCTGGCCAACTGGACCGGCATCCCGGTGTTCAAGCTGACCGAGGAGGAGACCACCCGGCTGCTGCGCATGGAGGAAGAACTCCACAAGCGCATCATCGGCCAGGAGGACGCGGTCAAGGCCGTCTCCCAGGCGATCCGCCGTACGCGTGCGGGTCTGAAGGACCCGAAGCGCCCGTCGGGCTCGTTCATCTTCGCCGGCCCGTCCGGTGTCGGTAAGACCGAGCTGTCCAAGGCGCTGGCGTCCTTCCTGTTCGGCGAGGACGACGCGCTCATCCAGATCGACATGGGTGAGTTCCACGACCGCTACACCGCTTCGCGGCTCTTCGGTGCCCCTCCGGGCTACGTCGGCTACGAAGAGGGTGGCCAGCTGACCGAGAAGGTGCGGCGCAAGCCGTTCTCGGTGGTCCTCTTCGACGAGATCGAGAAGGCGCACCAGGAGATCTACAACACGCTCCTGCAGGTGCTGGAGGACGGCCGCCTGACCGACGGTCAGGGTCGCACGGTCGACTTCAAGAACACGGTGCTCATCTTCACGTCCAACCTGGGCACGTCGGACATCTCGAAGTCCGTCTCGCTCGGCTTCTCCGGTGGCAACGACTCCGGCACGAAGTACGAGAAGATGAAGCAGAAGGTCAACGAGGAAATGAAGAAGCATTTCCGCCCGGAGTTCCTGAACCGGATCGATGACATCATCGTGTTCCACCAGCTGACCAAGGAACAGATCATCATGATGGTCGATCTGATGATCGGCCGCGTGGAGAAGCAGCTCAAGGCCAAGGACATGGAGCTGGAGCTGACCGAGAAGGCGAAGTCCCTCCTCGCGAAGCGTGGCTTCGACCCCGTGCTCGGTGCGCGGCCGCTGCGCCGCACCATCCAGCGCGAGATCGAGGACCAGCTGTCGGAGAAGATCCTCTTCGGCGAGGTCGAGGCCGGCCAGATCATCCTGGTCGACGTCGAAGGCTGGAGCGGCAACCCGGAGGACAAGGACGACCAGGCGCGCTTCACCTTCCGCGGTGAGCGCCGTCCGTCCTCGATCCCGGACGCCCCGCCGGTCAGCATCGGCGCCGGTCACGAAGAGACCGGCGGCGAAGCCGAAGGCGAGTGACCTGGACCTGATGGTCCGGTAGTACGTCGGAAGGGCGGTTCCCCGAGCGGGGAGCCGCCCTTCTCGCGTGTCCGGTACCGGTGGTCCCCGAATCGACGAGGTCGACCGGATCAAGGCTCGGATCTGCACCACTCGAAAGAGCTGAGGCCGGCATCGGCGGGCGCCAGGAAGGCTGAGCGATACGGCCAGATGGCGCTCGACACGCTTCGGCGGTACATCGCCGCTTGGGGTGGCCGGATGCGCGTGGTGGGGCCGACTTCGACGATCACGACGGCACCGTTCCGCGAGCCAACGGGACCAGACCGACGCCTGCGCCTGATCAAGGCACCGCCTGGGCCCGTGAGACGATGCCCGGGGCCTTGGGAGGGGATCCGCGTGGACGTGCTGTCGATCGACTTCGGGACTTCCAGCACGGTCGGGGTGCTCTCGGCGTCCGGGCGGGGCCCGCGGGCCGTCGAGGTCGACGGGTCCGTCACCATGTCCTCCGCCGTCTACCTCAACGGTGACGGCCTGCTGATCGTCGGGCGGGACGCCGAGCGTGGTGCGCGGCTTGATCCCAGCCGGTTCGAGGCGAATCCCAAGCGGCGGATCGACGAGGGCGTCCTGCAGCTCGGCGACACGACCGTGCCGGTCACCGACGCCTTCGCCACTGTCCTGCGGCGCCTGGGCGAAGAAGCCGAGCGGCTGCTCGGACGGCCGCCCGGGCAGACGCGGATCTCGCACCCCGCCGGCTGGGGCGCGACGCGGCAGGAAACCCTGCGGGCCGCCGCCGCGGCCGCGCGGCTCGCCGACGTCCGGCTGATTCCCGAACCGGTGGCCGCCGCCGCGCACTACGGGAGCCTCGGCAACCGCAACGCCGGGCCGATCGGGGTGTACGACCTCGGGGCCGGCACCTTCGACTGCGCCGTCGTCGGCATGAACGCGCAGGGGTTCGCGGTGCTCGCCGAGGACGGCCTGCCCGACCTCGGCAGCCTCGACATCGACCAGGCGCTGCTCGTGCACATCGGCCGTTCGGTGTCGCACGCCGATCCCGCGCAGTGGCAACGCCTCCTGCGCCCGCAGACGACCGCCGACCGCCGCCTGCGCCGGGCGCTGCTCCAGGATGTCCGTGACGCCAAGGAAAGTCTCTCCCGGCACCCCCAGACCGACGTGCCGATGCCCGAGCCGTTCGGGGACGTCCTCGTCAGCCGCGACGAACTCGAGGCGCTGGTGCGGCCGAGCCTGCTGCGCAGCGCCGAACTCCTCGCCGCGACCATCCACCGCGCCGGGCTGAACCCCGCCCAGCTCGCCGGGGTCCACCTCGTCGGCGGGCCCAGCCGGATGCCGTTGCTGGCCGCGCTTCTCAGCCGCCAGCTCGGCATCGTCCCGACCACGCAGAACCAGCCCGAGACGGCCGTCGCGTTCGGGCTGCACCACGTTCCGCTCGGCACCACCGACCCGAACCTGACCGTGCCCGCGTTCGCGCCGGTCCGTCCACTCGCGACACCGCCGCGGCCGCAACCCTGGCAGCAGCGTGCCTTCCGGCCGCCCCAGCCGCCACCGAAGCGCTAGCCGGCCCGATTCACCAGGTCGGCTCGAACCGCACGCCCCTGCCGTACCACTCGTCTTCCGTCGAGGGCCCGGACGGCGGTGCGGCGGCGGGCGCTTCCTCGGAGCGATCCTTGAGCACGGCGTCGTCCGGTTCGACACGAGCAGGAGCCGGAGCTTCCACGGCCGGTGGCTCCGGCTCGTACTGCACCCGCCAGCGCAGCCGGTCCATCAGGTAACCGCCGCTGCCCAGCGGTGCCAGCAGCTGCCCGGTCCGCTTCGCCGAGTCGCGCTGGGCCTCGACGTAGGTCCGCAGCACGGCGTCCGCGATCTCGGACGGCGACATCCGCGAGACGGCGTCGGTGAGCCGAAGCCCGGTCATGACGCCGTCGGTGTTGACCGACAGCGAGACCGCGCCGTCGGCGGACGTCGCCGTCGCCGTCAGCGCGGACAACTCGTTCAGCAGGGAATCGCGGTCCGGTTTCGGGGCCTGGTCAGCCATTCAGCGACCCCACGCTGCTCCCGCCGCCGGCCACCTCACCGTCGGGCCGGATGTCGACGTTCGCGTCGCGGACGTTCTTCTCCGTCCGACGCGAGGTGTGGCCGGTCTCGAAGTTGGACGGGTCGAAGCTGGATCCCGGGCTGACGTCCGGCGAGTCCGGGATCTTCGGCAGGTCGGCGGCCTCGTCGTGGATGCGGCCGGCGAGCGTGGTCGCGGTGTCGCCCATGCCGTCGCGGATCTTGCCCGCGCTGTCGAGGAAGCTCTGGTACAGGTCGAACACGTTGTCGCCGGTGATCTCCGCCTGGTTCGCCACCACCGCGCTGATCGCGCCGCCCGCGGCGTTCCCGGCGACGAGGGCGCCGTTGGCCGCGGTGAAGATCGCGGCGCCGGCCGGGGCGGCCACCCCGGCGCTGGCGACGGTGAGCATCCCGGCCACGGCGCCGGCGAACGTCGCGGCCAGCACCTTCGACAGCGCGGCTTCGTGCATGCGGGACTGGTCGTCCTGGTACTTCTTCGCCGTCTCCAGGAACGTGCTGCCGAGGTTGTTCAGGTCCTGGCGGGCCGACGCGATCGCCTCCCGCGCGGCGACGACGTCGCTCTCCAGCACGGTGATCTTGGTCGCCACCTCGGTGAAGGCGTCGGCCAGCTCGTTCAGGTACGCCTTGACGGCGTTCGCCGCGGAGCCGCGCCACTCGCCGAGGAACTGCCGGGCGTCGTCCAGCTTCGGCCCCGAGTCGCGCTGCAGCTGCTTCCAGACGGCGTCGTGCTTCATGATCAGGTGCTGCAGGCCGTCGGGCGACTCGTGGTCGATGTCGGCGTCGGAGAACTCGCGGTAGATGCCGGCCGTCTCGTCCTGCATCTTCCGGAACTGGTCGCTGGAGTCGTCGAAGCCGAACATCCAGAGCGCGGTCATCCGCAGGACGTCGAGGGCGTCCAGCGCGTCGGTGGCGCCGTCGGTCAGGTCCGCGGAGATGCCCTCCATGAGCTCCGCGCGGCGGTCGTCGCCGCTGGAGCGGGGCTCGGCGTCGAGGCCGGTGTCGAAGTAGCCGTCCATCGTTCCCTCAGTTCGCTTCCAGGCCCGCGGCCGCGCGGTTGACGTGCTCTTTCGAGTCCTCGTCGGCCTTCTCGTACAGCTCCGCGACGCGCAGCAGCGCGTGACTGGTGTCCGACGTCGTCTCGTGGAGCCGCGCGACCAGGTCCTGGATCTTCGCCAGGTGGTTGTTGTAGGCCTTCGCGACGGCCGGCATGCCCAGCGTGCGGCCGAAGGCGTTCTGCGTGGGGAACATCCCGGAGATGTCGAGAACGCCACCGCCACCGGACGAGACCGGGACGTCGGTGCCGCGCAGGCCGGCGGACGCGGTTTCCGCGGCGTCGGCGGCCTGCTGCAGGGCGCCGGCCGAGTCCCGCAGGTCCTGCAGGTCGGTCTCGAATCCGATCATCACTCACCTCGTCGTCGGGCTGGGCGTTCCGGCCATGAAAGCACCGTTCGGCCGACCGATAGTGAGATTTCTTCACATCCCCCGCCCGGGTGTGCCCCACGTCACGGGACACCGCCGCACCGCCGAACGGGGGAATGTCGTACGTGCGCGCGTGCTCCGGCGCTCCTACCTGCATGAGTACGACGACAAAGCCTCGGGCGCCGAGCGTGCGCCGGCAGCTGCGCGAGGCGAAACGCTTCTCCTGGACCGGATTCGGCGTCACGGTCGCCGCGTCCCTGCTCGGCACGCTCGTCCCGGCCGCCATCGGCGCGGGGCCGGCAGCGACGCTGGTTTCGACGCTGGTCGTGACGGTACTGGCCGCGGGCGGGTTCACGGCCAAGGACGGCGCGGCCCGCGGGATCAAGGCGATCGCGATCGTGCTGCTGGCGGCGGGCGCGCTCGTCCTGACGGTGACCGGGGTGACGGTGTTCGACCTCGCCCGCGGCAAGCCCGCGACGTTCCCCGGGGTGCCCGAAGCGCAGCCGCGGGTGCTCGTCCCGGAGTCGGTCGCGTGCGGCACGGCACCCGTGCACACGACGGCGAGCTGCGCGGTGGCGGTCCGCAGCGTCGGCGTGACTCCGGTGCGGGTCACCGGCGTCGAGGTGGACGGCACGGACTTCGCCGTGGACGCGAGCGGCTGCCTGGGGCAGGAAGTGGTGCCGGGCAAGCGGTGCACACTGGTCGTGAGCTTCACGCCGTCCTGGAGCGGGGAGCGGGTGGCGGATCTGACGGTCCACCACAACGTCCCGGGCCCGTCGGCGTTCGTGGAGCTCACCGGCCGCGGCGACTAGGCAGGAACCCGATCCCGGCCGGCCACGGCGTCTGCACCAGCACCTGGGCGGCGAACGCGGCGTCGGCGCACATGGTGTCGTAGCGGTGGCCGGAGCAGCGCCCGCGGGTCCGCCCCGGGTCTCAGTGCTCCACGCCCGCACTGACGACGATGTCCTCGGTGACCTTCGACGCCGTGTCCGCCAAGGCTTCCAGCGCGTCGGCGATGCGGCCGACACCCAGCGAGGGCGCGGCCTTGCCCGACGCCGCGACCTGCTCCGGGCTGAACGGCACGTGCACAAAACCGCCGCGCACCCCCGGGAAATCCGTGGCCAGCAGGTGCATCAAGCCGTAGAAGACCTGGTTGCACACGTACGTCCCGGCCGTGTGGGACACCGACGCCGGGACACCCGCCGAGCGGATCGCCGCGACGCACGCCTTCACCGGGAGCGTCGTGAAGTACGCCGCCGGGCCGTCTGCGACGACCGGGACGTCGACCGGCTGCGCGCCGGCGTTGTCCGGGATGCGGGCGTCGACCAGGTTGATCGCGACGCGCTCCGGCGTCACCTCGGCGCGCCCGCCCGCCTGGCCGACGCACACCACGAGCTCCGGCCGGTGCTCGGCGATCGCCCGGCGCAGCGCGGGCAGCGACGCCGCGAACTCGCACGGCAGCTCGACCGCGGCGACGTCGTCCCGCCGCGCCCCGAGCGCCGACACCGCCTGCCACGACGGATTGACCGCCTCGCCCCCGAACGGCGCGAACCCCGTCATCAGCACCCTGGCCATGCCCACCCCTCCCAAAACGCCGTGAAGGCCACCTCGAGGGACTCTAGTTCCCTCAAGGTGGCCTTCACGGACCGTCGGCTCAGGCGGCGGGCTTGAGGTCGCCCGGGTAGAGGTACTGGTCGGCGGGCTTGCCGGTGCCGTACACCCACGCGTCGAAGAAGCCCTTGAGGTTCTTGTGCGCGACGCTTTCGGTGTACCGCTGGAAGTCCTGCATGCTCGCGTTGCCGCCCCGGTGCAGCGCCGGCCAGGTCTTCAGCACCCGGTCGAACGCGCTCTGCCCGATGTAGTTGCGCAGCGCGTGCAGCATGACCGGGCCCTTCGAGTACACGTACGTGAACTCGTTGCCGGGGCCCATGTCGTACAGCTTGCCGTTCCAGAACCCCGTCGATGCCTTCTTGACGTCGTCCGCGTACTGCTTGTTCAGGTCGACGCCGTTCTTGGCCTCGTCCCACAGCCACTCGGCGTAGGAGGCGAAGCACTCGTTCATGCAGACGTCGCGCCAGTGGTCGACGGCCACCGAGTCGCCGTACCACTGGTGGGCGTTCTCGTGGACGATCGTCGGGACCGTGCCGGCCCAGCCCGCGGAGTAGATCGGCCGGCTCATCGTCTCGAGCGAGAAGCCGATCTGCTCGTTGAGGAAGATGCCGCCCGCGGCGTCGATCGGGTACTTGCCGAACTTCGACTCGAGGAAGTCGAGGATCTCCGGCAGCCTCGCCTCGGCCTGCTTCGTCGAGTCGGGCACGCCCGGGGCGAACGCGCTGACGATCGGCGTCCCGTCCTTGCGCTTCTGCTTGTCGAAGGTCCACTTGTCGATCGCGACCGTGGTCATGTACGGCACGATCGGCGTCTCTTCGGCCCAGACGTGCGTGGTGCCGCCGGGTGCCTTGAACGTCCCGCGCTCACGGCCGTTGGCGATCACGCCCCACTCGTCGGGCACGGTGATCGCGAGGTGGAACGTGGCCTTGTCGAGCGGGGTGTCGTTGACCGGGTACCAGGTGGTCGCCGACTTCGGCTCGCCGGCGGCGAACGCGCCGCCCGCCTGGGCGTACTGCCAGCCGTTGTTGCCCAGCGACGGGTCGTCGATGGGCGCGGGGACACCGTGGTAGCCGATTTTGACCTGGAAGTCCTGGCCGCGCCGCAAGGACCGCGACGGCGTGATCGTCAGCTCGTGGTCGCCGCTGCGGCTGAACTTCGCGCCGCGGCCGTCGACCTGGACCGTGTCGACGGTCAGCCCGCGCAGGTCCAGGTTGAACGAGCTGAGGGACTGCGTCGCGCGGGCGGCGATGTCCTGGACGCCCGTGAGCTGGTGCGTCGCGGGGACGTAGGTGACCTTCAGGTTGTAGTCGGCGACGTCGTAGCCGCCGTTGCCGTCCTGGGGGTAGTAGCTGTCGCCGGCGCCGTCGCTGCCCGGCTTCGCGCCGCCCCAGTCGTTCCCGGCGGCGGCGACTCCCGAGCTCAAGCAGATGCCGGTGAGCAGCGCGACCGCGAGCACGACCGGTTTCTGTCCCCTCATGAACGCTCCTGTCCGGTTGGGTGGACGTGAACCCGCAAGGTATCGCCACCGGTGTGCGCTGGTGTGGTCCGAAGGCGCATTTGTCCGGAAAATCAGCACTTCCGTCGGTGTCGCTTCGGACGTCCGGCCCCGGCCCTCAGCGAAGGTCTGGAAAGCTGGGTCCATGCGCGTTGCGCTGCTCGGCCCGCTGCGCGCGGCGGAAGACGACGGCACGCCGATCGACATCGGCGGAGCCCGCCTCCGCATGCTCTTGGCCAGGCTCGCGCTGGACGCGGGGCGGGCCGTCCCGGCCGACGCGCTGATCGACGGACTCTGGGGCACCGACCCGCCCGCCGACGCGGCCAACGCCCTCCAGTCGCTGGTCTCGCGGCTGCGGAAGGCCCTGCCGGTGGCGGTGGAGTCCGGCCCGGGCGGCTACCGCCTCGCGGTGGCCCGGGAGGACGTCGACGCCGAGCGGTTCGAACGGCTCGCCGCCGAAGGCCGCCGCGAACTCGCCGCCGGCCGTGACGCCTTCGCCGCCGAACTGCTCGCCGAGGCCCTCGCGCTGTGGCAGGGCGCCGCGCTCGCCGACGTCCTCGACGCGCCGTTCGCGCAGGCCCCCGCCCGGCGGCTCACCGATCTGCGCGCGGAGGCGGCGGAGGACCGGTTCGAAGCGCTGATCCGGCTGGGTGAGCACGCCGCCGTCCTGCCCGACCTGGCTGCCGCGGCCGACGCCGACCCGTTGCGGGAGCGGCTGGCCGGCCTGCGGATCCGCGCGCTCTGCGCCGCCGGGCGCCAGTCCGAGGCGCTCACCGTCTACTCCGGCCTGCGCCGGACGCTGGCCGACCAGCTCGGGGTCGACCCGTCCGCCGAGCTGCAGGAGATCCAGCTGGCCGCGCTGCGGGGCGAGTTCGCGCCGCCGTCCCCGGTGGCCGACCGGCTGCCGACGCGGCTGACGACGTTCGTCGGGCGTGACGACGAGCTCAAGCTGCTGGCCGAGCTGCTCGCCGGGGCCCGGCTGGTCACGCTGACCGGGCCGGGCGGGGCCGGCAAGACCCGGCTGGCCACCGAAGCGGCGTCCCGGCACCCGGCGCACCAGCAGGGCCGCGTCTGGTTCGCCGCGCTGGCCGGCGTCCGCGACGCCGACGACGTCCCCGGCGCGCTGCTGGGCGCGCTGGGCGTCCGTGACATCCGCAGCACCGAGACCGAGGTGCGCCGCCGGGCGACGGATCCGCTGGAACAGGCCGTCGAGGTGCTCGGCGGCGGGGACGCGCTGCTGGTGCTGGACAACTGCGAGCACGTCGTCGACGCCGCCGCGCGGCTGGCGGACGAGCTGCTGCACCGGGTGCCGCGGCTGCGGATCCTGGCCACCAGCCGCGAGCCGCTGGCGATCACCGGCGAGGCGCTCTGCCCGCTGGGGCCGCTGCCGGTGCCGGCGGAATCCGCCGCGCCCGCCGAAGCCGCCGAGCTGGACTCGACCCGGCTGTTCCTCGACCGGGCGGCCGCCGTCCGCCCCGACTTCGTGCTCGACGAGTCCACTGTGGACCACGTCGGGGAGATCTGCCGCCGGCTCGACGGGATGCCGCTGGCCCTGGAGCTGGCCGCGGCGCGGCTGCGGTCGATGACCGTCGCGCAGATCGCCGGCCGCCTCGGCGACCGGTTCCGGCTGCTCACCTCGGGCAGCCGCACGGCGCTGCCGCGCCAGCGGACGCTGCGCGCGGTCGTCGAGTGGAGCTGGGACCTGCTGACCGACGCCGAACTGGTGCTGGCCCGGCGGCTCTCGGTGTTCGTCGGCGGCGCCGAGCTGGAGACGGTCGAGGCCGTCTGCGCGGACGAGTCCCTGGCCGCGGCCGACGTGCCGTACGTGCTCGGCAGCCTGGTCGAGAAGTCCATTGTGGACAACATGGACGACGGGCGCGGCGAACCGCGGTACCGGATGCTGGAGACGCTGCGGGCGTACGCCACCGAGCGGCTGGTGGAGTCCGGTGAGCTGGACACGACCCGCCGCGCGATGGCGGCCCACTACGCCGAGCTGTCGGCCCGGCTGGAGCCGGTGCTGCGCACCCGCGACCAGCTGCCCGCGCTCGAGCGGTACGAGGCCGAGAACGCCAACATGATCACGGCCCTGCGCGGCGCGATCGAGATGTCCGATGTGGACAACGCGGTCGGCCTGCTGGACGGGTTGTTCTGGTACCTGACCATCCTGGGCCAGGGCAGCCGGGTCGACGGGGTGATCCGCGAGACCCTCACCTTCGGCGACCGGTTGCCCCCGGCCGCCTCCGCGGCCTACCGGGCGATCCTCTACCTGATGGACGCGGTCCCGATGCGCAGTGAGAACGCCGACATCGTGCCGCTGGTCGACGAGTGCGTCCGCACCGGTGCGATGGACCGCTACGCCGGGCTCGCGGTGGCCCTGCCGATGCTGGCCTTCCTCAGCGGCGACCGCGACGTCGCGCTCCGCGAGGTGCGGCGGGCGGCGGCGAGCCCGGACCCGTGGACCCGCGCCGGCGGGCACTGGGTGGAGAGCTTCGTGCTCGACGACGGGGGTGACGTCGAGGGCGCGGACCGCGCGCGGGACCTGGCCCACACCGGGTTCGTCGAGGTCGGCGACCGGTGGGGTACCGCGATGACGTTGAGCTTCCAGGCGTACGCCCTTTCGCAGGCAGGCGAAAGCGACCGGGCGATCGAGTGTTACCAGCAGGGGCTGGCGCTGTCGATGGAGCTGCGCTCGCACGAGGACGCCGTCCAGCACTGGTGGCGGCTGGCCGTGGAACGGGCCCGCGCCGGGGACTTCGAAGGGGCCTGGCGCGACCAGGAGGCCGCCGAGCGCTACGGCGCGGCCATCACGAACCCGCAGCAGAAGGTCGTCCTGATGTTCGGCCGGCTGGAGCTGCTGGTGCGCACGGGCCGGCTGGCCGAAGCCCGGTCGCAGCTCGACCGGATCGGGGCCCTGCTGCGGGACGCGGTGTTCCCCGGCGGGATGGGCGAGGAGTGGGTCAACGCGGCCGAGGCGCGCCTGCGCCTGGCTCTCGGCCGTCCCGGCGAAGCGGAAACCTTCGCCGCCGCGGCGATCCGGTCCACGTACCTGCGTGGCGACATGCCGGACCTGGCCGGGGCGGTGGAGCTGCTGGCCCTGATCCGGGCGCAGCAGGGGCGGTTCGAGGTGGCGGCCCGGGTGCTCGCGGCGTCCGCGGTCGTCCGCGGCCGGCTCGACCTCGGCAGCCCCGAGCTCCGGGAGCTGCGTGCTTCGCTGGCCGAAGCGTTGCCGGAATACGAAGAGCGGTACGAACAGGCCCGGAAGGTGTCCAAAGAGGACACGATCACCTGGCTCATGGCGGAGCTGGACACGGTCAAGAGCTGAAGGGGACGCCCGCCCCCCGGCGAACGTCCCCTTCAGCTACCGGCGTGGGTCACCCCCGTGCACCCGCGCCCTCAGACCCGCCGGCGGTAGGCCCAGGTGGCCAGCGGGAAGAACACGACGACCGCGCCTGCCATCCAGGCCAGGGCCCCGGCCAGCGGGCCGGCGACGGCGCCGCCGTTCATCAGGCCGCGCAGCGCGTTCGCCATCAGGCTCACCGGGCTGATGTCGGCCCACGCCTTCAGCCAGCCCGGCATGGTGCTCGTGCTGACGAACACGTTGCTGCCGAACGTCAGCGGCATGATGAAGACGAACATCAGGGCCGTCGCCGCGCCCGGCGACTTCATGATCATGCCGACGAACACCGAGCCCCAGCAGAAGCAGAGCCCGAACGCCAGCGCCAGCAGGATGGCCACGGCGAACTCGCCGGGGCTGGTCGCGATCCGGTAGCCCATGATCGTCGCGACGACCATCAGGACGGTCAGGCAGACCACGTACCGCACGATGTCCGCGAGCACCGCGCCGATCAGCGGTGCCGACCGGGCGATTGGCATGCTGCGGAACCGGTCGAAGACGCCCTTGGTGATGTCGGTGTTGAGGTTCGTGCCGACGGTGAGGCACGCCTGCAGGATGTTCATCACCATGATCCCCGGCACGACCATCTGCAGGTACGCGTCGGTCGAGCCGGACAGCGCGCCACCGAACAGGTAGACGAACATGACCAGGAAGATGATCGGCATCAGCGTGACGTCGGCCAGCTGCTCCGGGTTCTTGCGGATCTTCAGGACGCCGCGCCAGGCCAGCGAAAGCGCGTGCTGGAAGCCCTTGGCGGGGCTGATGTGCCGCGGCGGGGCCGGGCGGTCGAGTGCCAGGGTCGTCATGCCAGGCTCCCTTCGAGATCGCGAGTGTCCTTAGTGGATTCTTCGGCGGCGTGCCCGGTCAGGGCGAGGAACACCTCGTCGAGGCTGGGCAGCCGCAGCGCCAGCTCGTCCGCGGTGATCCCGGCTTCGTCGAGCTTGCGGACCAAAGTGGACAGCAGCACCGGGTCGCTGACCGGCGCGGTGAGCAGCCCGGAGGCGTCGTCACGGGTCGGCCGGACGCCGGAGAGGTCGCCGAGGATCCGGTTGACGGCGTCCATGTCGGACAGCTGGGTCGGGCGCACCTGCAGCGTCTGCCCGCCGACGCGGCGCTTGAGCTCGTCGGCCCGGCCGTCGGCGACGACCCGGCCGTGGTCGAACACGGTGATCTTGTCGGCCAGCTGGTCGGCCTCCTCGAGGTACTGCGTGGTCAGCAGCACCGTCGCGCCGTCGGCGACGAGGTTGCGGACGACGTCCCAGACCTCGTTGCGGGCGTGCGGGTCGAGCCCGGTGGTCGGTTCGTCGAGGTAGAGCACCTCGGGGCCGCCGACGAGGCTGGCGGCCAGGTCGATCCGGCGCCGCATGCCGCCCGAGAACGTCCGGATCGCCCGCTTGGCCGCGCCGGTCAGCTCGAACCGCTCGATCAGCTCGGTGGCGCGCTTGCGGGCCTGGGCCCGGGGCAGGCCGTACAGCCGGCCGATGAGCATCAGGTTCTCGATGCCGTTGAGGTCTTCGTCGACCGACGCGTACTGCCCGGTCAGCCCGATCAGGCTGCGGACCCGGACCGGGTCGGCGACCACGTCGTAGCCCCCGACCGTGGCTCTCCCGGAGTCGGGTTTCATCAACGTCGCCAGAATGCGGATCGCGGTCGTCTTGCCCGCGCCGTTCGGCCCGAGCACCCCCACCACCTGGCCGTAGGGGACCTCGAGGTCCACCCCGTCCAGCGCCTTGGTCTCCCCGAAGTGCTTGACCAGGCCTTCAGCCTGGATCGCGTGCGACATGGCGTTCCTCCTTCGCAGTCGCTTACGGGAACCACAGTGGACCCGCGGGCTGGCAGGCCGCGCACAGCGCGCTGGCAGCGGCTGTCCGCTGCTGGCAGGCGCTGGTGGAGATCTTGTGGAGGAGTTGTCGCCGCCCGGGCCGTCCGGCCGCCGCCTGGGCATACTCGGCACCATGGTGACAACGGAAGAGACGCGGGTGCGGCGGAAGAATCCGCTGGTCACGGCCCTGCTGGTGGTGCCGGTGGTGCCGCTGGCGGTCCTGGCCGCGCTGCGCCTGATCGGTTTCGACGGCGACTGGTACACCCTCGTCGTGCTGTCATTGACGCCGTACGCGGTCCTGTACGGCGTCCTGTTCGGCGGCCTGGCGCTGGCGTTCCGGCGCTGGTGGGTCGGCGGGGTCGCGCTGGTGCTGGCGGTCGCGCTGGCCGTGCTGGTCGTGCCGCGGGTCACGGCGAGCGAGCAACGCGACGTGCACGGCAAGACGCTGCGCGTGCTCGCGTCGAACCTGCTCTACGGGCAGGCGGATCCGAAGGCCGTCGTCGACCTGGTGCGCACGCAGCGGATCGACGTGCTGAACCTGGTCGAGCTGACGCCCCGGGCGGTCGACGGCCTGACGGCGGCCGGGCTGTTCCAGACGCTGCCGTACCGCGTGCTGCACGCGGCGCCCGGCGCGTTCGGCTCGGGGATCGTGTCGCGCTTCCCCCTGACGGAGGTCAACCTGACGGGTGATTCCGCGGCCAAGCAGCCGGGCGCCCAGGTCGACCTCGGCGACGGCGTGGTGGCCGAGGTCGTCGCCGTCCACCCGATCTCCCCGGACGTCGACACCCCGCAGTGGGAGCGCGAGACCAAGGACCTGTCCCGCGCGGCGGGCGAGCACGGCCTGCGGATCCTCGCGGGCGACTTCAACGCCACCCTGGACCACGCGGCCTTCCGCACGGTGCTGTCCCGCGGTTACAACGACGCGGCCGAGCAGCGCGGCTCGGGACTGTCGCCGACGTGGCCGTCGTCGATGCCGCTGGTGACGATCGACCACGTCGTGGTCGACAACCGCGCCGCGGTCCGGGACTACCGGGTGTTCGACGTCCAGGGCAGCGACCACCACGCGGTTTTCGCCGAAGTGCAACTGCCGTGAGCGCGGCGGTTACGGCCGTAGCTGTTCGAGCGTCTCCAACGCACCGGCCGCGATCGAGACGCCGCGGCCGTGGCGGATCTGGGGTTCTCGCGGGTTGATGCGGATCAACGCCCCCGTCGCGGCGCTGGCCAGCTCGCTGTAGCGGCGGACCGTCGGGACCGCCTGGCCCGCGCCCAGTTCCACCACCACGAGGTCGCGCACCGTGCGGCGCCAGGCCGTCAGCTCGTCGAGCTGCTCCTGGCTGCGGTCCGGGACCCACTCGTAGTCGCCGAACATCAGGATGTTGGGGCGCGCCAGGCCGCCGCAGCGCGGGCACGACGGCAGCGGTGGTTCCGCGCGCATCGTCTCGGTGTCGACGGACACGGAAACGTCGGCCGGCCAGATTTCGTTGGTGCAGGCGGAAAGACACTGCAGGTGGTGGATGGACCCGTGTGCTTCGGCGACGTGCTCGAAGCCCGCCTTCTGGAACTGTCCGTCCACATTGGACGTGAAGACGCGGACGCCGCCGGGTGGCCGGATTTCGCGCAGCAGGGCGAACCCGCGGTGGGGCACCGTCTTCCGGTACAGGTCCAGGCGGTGGCCGTAGAAACCCCAGGCCAGCTCGGGGTCTTCGGCGAAGTGCCGCGGGTCGGCGATCTCCTCGAACCGCAGCCCGAGCCGGGCGTACGGCGGGTACGCGCGCCAGAACCCCTCGCCGCCCCGGAAGTCCGGCAGGCCGGAGTCGACACCCATCCCGGCGCCGGCGCAGATCAGCAGCGCGCCGGCGCCGTCCAGCAGTTCCGCGGCGCGGGCGAGGTCACTCACCCGGGTTCGAGCCGAGGACGACCTCGAACTCCAGCAGGCTCGCCCCGCTCGACACCGGCTTGGCGCGCTCGCCGGAGTGCGCGGCCGCGGCGGCGCCCCCGTTTGCCCAGGCCTGGTAGGCCTCCTCCGTCTCCCACTTCGTGTAGACGAAGTAGCGCGTCTCGCCGGAAACCGGCCGCAGCAGCTCGAAGCCGAGAAAACCGGGCTGCTGGTCGACGGCGTGCAGCCGCGCACCGAACCGCTTCTCCAGCTCGGGGCCGGCGCCTTCGGGAACCTCGATCGCGTTGATCTTCACGACACTCATGGCTCCACCCTACTGACGCCGCGGCGACCGGCTGGATGATCCGCACCACGGCGGACACCCGTACCCAGGGGGTCAGCTGCGCAGGGAGCCGGGGTAGAGGTCGGCGTCCGCGGGCAAAGACGTCCCGTGGAACCAGTCCGCGAAGAAGGCCTGGAGGTCCTGGCCGGAGACGCTGCGGGCCAGGCTCTCGAAGGCCGTCCAGGTCGCGTTCGCGTGGCGGTACTTCGCCGGCCACTCGTGCAGGAGGCGGTCGAACGCCGGGTCGCCGATCTTCCGGCGCAGCGCGTGCAGCGCGAGGATGCCCTTGTCGTAAACGCCTTCGAACTCGTGCCCGGCGCCCATGCCGACCAGCTTGCGGTTCCAGAAGTCGGTGCTGCCGCGGGTCAGCTCGATCGCCGCGCGGTAGCGGTCGTCGAGGTTCTGCCCCTCGCGCTCGCCCCACAGCCACTGCGCGTACGACGCGAAGCACTCGTTCAGGCAGGTGTCCGACCAGTCGGCGACCGAAACCGAGTCGCCGAACCACTGGTGGGCGTTCTCGTGCACCAGCGTCAGCAGCTCGGCCCACTTCGCGTAGGTCGGCCGGGTCTGCGTCTCCAGGGAGAAGTGGATGTCCTCGTTCAGGTAGATCCCGCCGGCCGCCGACTGCGGGTACGGCCCGAACTTGCTGCTCAGGAAGGCCAGGACCTCGGGCAGCCGGTCACCGGTCGCGCGGTGGTCCTCGGCGCCGGGCGCGTACGCGGAGACGACCGGGGTGCCGTCCGGCAGCGTCGAGCGGTCGACGCTGAACCTGTCGATCGCGACGGTCGTCAGGTAGCTCGCCACCGGGTTCGTCTCGGTCCACGTCGTGGTGGTCTTGCCGCCGGCGTGCACCGGCGGCAGCTCGCGGCCGTTCGAGATCACCGTCCAGCCGTCCGGGACGTGCGTGGTGAGCGTGAACGTGGCCTTGTCGCGCGGGGTCTCGTTCACCGGGTACCAGTAGGCCGCCGAGTGCGGCTCGCCGACCATGTAGGCGCCGCCGTCGGCGGAGTGCTGCCAGCCGTTGTCGCTGTCGCCGTCGTGCGGGGTCTTCGCCGGGTCGCCGCCGTAGCGGACGCGCGTGTGGAACGTCGTCCCGCCGCGGATCGGCGCCGACGGCGTCACGACCAGTTCGAACGTCTTCTCCCGGCTGAACCTCACCGGCTGCCCGTCGATTTCGACGCTGCTGACGTCGAGTCCGCGCAGGTCGAGGTCGAACCGGCTGAGGTCCTGGGTGGCCTTCGCGGTGACCGTCGTGTCGCCGTCGAGGTGGCCGCTCGCCGGGTCGTAGCTCGCGTCGACGTGGTAGTCGAGGGCGTCGTAACCGCCGTTGCCGTCCTCCGGGTAATACGGATCACCGGCGCCCGGCGCCCCGGGAACGGGGTGCATCGGGGGTGGTGGGGGCGGCGCCGGGACGGCGTCACCGCTGCAGGCCGCGGCGGAGATCACCACACTGCAGAGGGCGAGGGCGGTGAGTCGGCGGCGCATGCCGCCCAGCCTAGGTCATCGTGCGCGACCGCTCGGTCACGTTCCGCACCTGCGGTTTTGTGGTTAGGTGGCCGCGTGCTCTGTTTCGGCGGCAGCGGCGTGCCGATCGTTCTGCTCCACGGCCTGATGGGCCGCGCGCGGACTTGGCGGCGCGTCGCGGAGTGGCTCCGGCCCTACGGCGCGGTGTACGGCCTCGACGCGCGCGGCCACGGCAGCGCGCCGCGCGTCGGCCCCTGGACGACCGAGCGGTTCGCCGAAGACGTCGCCGGCACGCTGCGCACCCTCGACGCCGGCCCGGCCGTGCTCATCGGCCACTCGATGGGCGGGCTGCACGCGTGGGCGACGGCCGCGCGGTACCCGGAGCTGGTGCGCGCGGTGGTGTCCGAGGACTTCGCGCCGGACCAGCGCGGCCGCACGGTGGAGACGTGGCGCGGGTACTTCGAGAGCTGGCCGGTGCCGTTCAAGTCCCTGGACCACGTCCGCGAGTTCTTCGGCGACGCGGGTGCGTATTTCACCGACTGCGTCGAGGAGCGTTCCGACGGGTTTCACCTGGTCGCCGACCTGGCGGACCTGTACGTCATCGCCGCCGAGTGGGGCCGCCGGGACTACTGGGCCACGGTGGACGCGATCCGCTGCCCGCTGCTGCTGGTCGAGGGTGAGCACACGGCCATGCCACCGGGCCAGCAGGCGGCTGTCGCGGCCCGGGTGCCGGGCGCGAAACACCTGATCGTCCCGGGCTCGGCCCACCTGCCCCACGACGAGGCGCCGGAGACCTACCGAGGCGCCGTCGAGGCCTTCCTGTCCGAGGTCCTGAACCGCTGACGCTTCAGGCCCGGGAGAGGTCCGCTCGCCAGGCCGCCGTCGAGCGGTCGGCCGGGACGATCAGCGGCCAGACGTCCGAGCCGAGGAAGCCCGTCTCGTCGGCCGCCTGCGACGCGGTGCACGTGTCGCGCGGCAGCCCGGCCTGCGCGGCCAGCGCGGTCACGGCGTCCTTTGTGGACTTACCGAAGACGCCGTCGGCGGGCACGCCGAACCCGGCCGACCGCAGGAACCGCTGCGCCAGCTGCACCTGCTTGCCCGTGTCACCGGGCTTGAGCAGCGGCCACTCGGCCTCGGCCCGTGCCACCGGTACGCCGAGGACCCGCCCGACGGCGGTGCGCAGCTCCGGCAGCCGGTTGTAGAGCACCTGGCCGGGGCATTCGGTCGTGTTGAAGTCGCGGTGGCCCTTGATGAACTCCGGCGCGATGCCGTACTGGTGCGCGATGTAGGCGACCAGGTTCACCAGCGAGTCCCACAGTGCCTGCGGCACGTCGACCGTGCTGTACAGGCCCTCGTTCTCGATGCCGATGACTTCGCTGTTGTGGTTGCCGACATTGGCGCCCTGCACGTGCTGGGTGCCGCCGCGCAGGATCTCCAGGCTGCGGTGCCGGCCTTCGGTGACGAACCCGCCGCGGCTGTTCGTGAACTGCTGGCCGCTGTCGATCCAGCCGTTCTTGTCCATGTGCAGGTTCTGGATGAACTTCGCGACGTAGAACGCGCGAGCCAGGGAGAAGTCGTTGTTCATCGGCGGGTCGACGGCGTGGTGCACGACGATGTAGGTCGGTTTGTGGTTCTCCACCACGATCGGGCCGGTGGCGGCCCGGGCACCCCACTCGGCCGTGCCGTGGATAGTGGGCGTCGGTACGGCCGCCGCTGCCGCGGTGCTGACCCCGGTCAGCCCCAGTGTGCCGACCGCGGTCGCCGTGAATCCCGCCTTGAGCAGGGCACGGCGGTCAAAGTCCGCCATTGCGTGACACCTTCCGCCGGAATGCAACCAGGCGAAGGTAACCCCGCATCGTGCCGATGACAACTATTGACCAACTTTTGGTGTAGCGCGTTAGTGTTCGCCCGGAAGTGCGAAGAGACCGTCGCGGGTCTGCTCCAGCAGCCCGTCGACGAGCAGGGAGTCCAGGCAGCGATCACGCTGGCCGCCGTCGTGCCAGACGAGGTCCAGCTTCGCCTTTTCGACCGGCCCCTCGGTGCCGCGCAGGACGTCGAGCAGCAGCCCGCGCACCTGCCGGTCGGTGCCCGCGAACTTCTGCACCGGCTTGGCCGGGCCCGCGTACTCCGGACGTCCGGCGTGCTGCCACGCGCACTCGTCGTACACCGGGCAGTCCGCGCAGCGCGGGGCGCGCGCGGTGCAGATCAGCGCGCCGAGCTCCATGATCGCGGCCGAAAAGCGCGCGGCCGGCGCGTCGTCGGCCGGCAGCAGCGCCTCGACGTCGGCCATGTCGCGGGTGTTCGACGCGGGCCCGGCGTCACCGGCGCCGTGCACCGCCCGCGCGACGACCCGCCGCACGTTCGTGTCGACGACCGGCGCGCGCCGTCCGTAGGCGAACGCCGCGACAGCCCGCGCGGTGTAGGCGCCGATCCCCGGCAGCGCGAGCAGGGTGTCCACATCGGACGGGACGACGTCCCCGTGCTCGGCCGCGATCACGCCCGCCGCCTGGTGCAGCCGCAGCGCGCGGCGCGGGTAGCCGAGCTTGCCCCAGGCCCGCACGACCTCGCCCTGGGACGACGCCGCCAGCGCCGAGGGCACCGGCCAGCGCGCCATCCACTCGTGCCAGATCGGCTCGACCCGGGCGACCGGCGTCTGCTGCAGCATGATTTCGCTGACCAGCACCCCCCAGGCCGAGCACCCGGGTTCGCGCCAGGGCAGGTCCCGGCCGTGCGCGGAGAACCAGTCGAGCAGTACGTCAGCGTCCACAGCCACGCCGGGAGGCTACTTCGCGTGCTTCGGCAGCTCGCGAGCGACCTCGTCCGGCGACGGCATCGCGGCGATCTCCGCGGCGAGCGCGCGGGCCGCGTCACGGCACGACGGCCGCTTCCGCGCCTGTTCGGCGACGGCGTCCGCGCTCAGCTCGCCGGGCCGGAGCTGCAGCGCGGCACCGGCGGAGACAAGGGCGTCGGCGTTCGCGAACTGGTCGGCGCCCTGCGGCAGGACGAGCTGCGGGACGCCCTCGGCGAGCGCGCCGAGCGTGGTGCCACTGCCGCCGTGGTGGACGACCAGGTCGGCGTGCGCCACGACTTCGGCCTGCGGCACCCAGGCCTGGACCGTGACGTTGTCCGGAACGGCGCCGAGGTCTTCGGGACGCACGCTCCCGGTGGCCACCATGATGTCCGCGTCGAGCGCGGCCAGGCCCCGGATCGCCGTGGTGAGCACCTCGGCGGTGCCGAACGCGGTGCCGAGCGTCAGGTAAATCAGCGGCCGCGTCGGCCGCTCGAAGCGGCCGGGCTCGGAGTAGGGCACCGGACGCAGGGCGATCCGCTCGGCCGTTGCGCGGAAGTCTTTGTCCTGCAACGACGGTGGGCAGATGTCCAGGTGCACCCCGCCGCGTGGGCGGTCGAATCCGATCCCCTCGGGGAGCATCCGGCCGAAGCCGTGCCACAGAGCGGGGATCCCGGCCCGCCGCGCGGCGACGGCGGCCTCGGGCACACCCCAGCCGTGCACCACGAGGTCCGGCTGCAGCCGCGCCAGCTCCGGCTCGAGGTCTTCGGCGTAGATCTCGTAGAACGAATCCGCCGGTCGAAAGGGCCGGAGCCCGCTGCGGAGCAGGGCCGCGTGGACGTGCTCACCGGCCGCGAAGTGCACTTCGTGCCCGGCCTCCCGTGCCGCGACCGCGAGCGGGATCAGCGGGTAGGTGTGGCCGGGCGACGCGAGGCCGGCGAAGAGGACGCGCACGCTGTTCCCCGTTCAGATGGTGACGACATCTGAACGCGAAGGCTACTCGACCTCGGTGAGCTTCCCCGTCTTGACGTCGTAGACGAAGCCGCGGACGTTGTCGGTGTGCGGCAGGAAGTCGCTGCGGCGCACGCGCTCGACCGACGTCCGGACGCTGTTCTCGACGTTGCGGAACGCCTCGACCGCCCAGGTCGGGCGCAGTCCGGTGTCGCTCTCGAGCTCGTCCTTGAAGTCGTCCTCGGTCACCATGGAGAGGCCGCACTCGGTGTGCTGGACGATCAGCACCTCGCGGGTGCCGAGCTTGCGCTGCGACAGGGCCAGCGAGCGGATCATGTCGTCGGTGACCACGCCGCCGGCGTTGCGCAGCACGTGCGACTCGCCCTGGAGCAGGCCGAACAGCTCGAACACCCGGATGCGGGCGTCCATGCAGGTCAGGATGGCCACCTGGAGTGACGGCTTCGGGGTCGACCGGTCGCCGGGCGTGATTTCGCCCAGTTCCTGGTTGCGCTTGAGCAGAACGTCGATCGAGGTCATCGGTCACCTTCCGGCCAGTGGCCCCGCGGCGCGGGCGTACTCCTCCATTGGACCTGGACCAGACCTGATCGGGCAATGCGAAAAGAGCTATATCACTGCTGGTAAGGGGGGCTCAGCCGCCGAACCAGGGTTCTTCGACCGTTCGCGGGGGTGCCGACGTCCGGCCGATGCGCAGCTCGGTGGGCAGCGTGATCACCTTCGGCGCGCTCCGCTCGCCCGAGCTGAGCAGCAGCCGCCCGGCCGTCTTGCCCTTCTCCAGCACCGGCTGGTGGACGGTCGTGAGGCCGATCCGCTCGGCTTCGGCGATGCCGTCGAACCCGGTGACGGTGAGGTCCTGCGGCACGCGCAGGCCGCGCCGCTCGGCCTCGGCCATGGCGCCGAGCGCGAGGATGTCCGAGGTGCAGATCACGGCCGTGATCTGCGGATACGCGTCGAGCAGCTGCCGGGCGGCGGACGCGCCGTCGTCCACCGTGTGGTCGAAACGCTCGATCACCGGGACGCCCGCCCAGTCGACGCCGGCCGCGGAGAACGCCACGGCGAGCGCTTCGAGCCGGGTGCGCTGGACGTGGAAGTGCGCGCCGCTCTGGCGCGCCGGGGAGACGAAGTCGTCGTTGCGCTCGCGGGCCAGCCGCATGCAGATCACGCCGACCTGCCGGTGGCCGAGGCCGACCAGGTGCTCGGCGATCTTGCCGACGGCCGCGGCGTCGTCCGGGCCGACGCGGTCGATGCCCTCGATGCTCGGCTGGTCGATGATCACCGTCGGGACCGGCCGCTCCAGCACGGCGGCCAGGTGCGGGTCGTCGTCCGGCACGGAGTAGACGACGAAGCCGTCGACGCCCGCGCGGTGCACCGCGGCGACGTCCTCCCGGCCCGGGCTGGCCGGCACCAGGTGGAGGCCGACACTGGCGTCTTCGCAGGCCAGGGCCAGTCCTTCGAGGACACCGACGGCCGCGGGGTCGCGGAAGGCGTAGGAGAGGTTCTCGGTGAGCAGCAGCCCGACGGCGCCGGCCTTGCGGGTGCGCAGCGAGCGGGCGACGGGGTCGGGTCCGGGGTAGCCGAGGCGCCGCGCGGTCTCGAGGACCCGGCGGCGCAGTTCCGGGGACAGCTGGTCCGGCCGGTTGTAGGCGTTGGACACCGTGGTCCTGGACACACCGAGCTCCGCCGCGAGCGACGCCAGTGTCGCCTGCCTCCGGGTGCGAATAGGACGTCCCATCAGCAAACCGTAACGGTTCAGATCGTTTTCCTGAAGAGACACCCCGCGTGGTCGATGTCTCGATCCGCATGCGTGAACTCGCATACACCAAACCGGGATCGGATGGCCAGGAAGTCATCCGGATGGGGTAAGGTGAATCTGACAACGGTTTCCATTAGCGTCTGAGTGTCCTTCAGGAGAGTCCCCGATGAGTTCCCGCCGCGTGCTCGCCGCCGCTTCGGCCCTGTCCCTCCTCGCGCTGGCCGCGTGCTCCGGTGGCGGGTCGTCCGGCTCCGACGGCGGGGCGCAGTCCGGTGGCGACGGCAAGATCGAGGTCGTCGCCTCGACGGACGTCTGGGGCAGCGTGGCCAGTGCCGTCGGCGGGGACAAGGTGCAGGTCAAGTCGGTCATCCACGACCCGTCGGCCGACCCGCACTCCTACGAAACCACCGCCGACGACGCGCTCGCGGCGAAGGACGCGCAGCTCCTGCTGTCCAACGGCGGCGGGTACGACGAGTTCTTCGGCAAGCTCACCGACCAGGCGGCCGACGCGAAGAAGATCGTCGCCTACGACGTCGCCGCGACCGGCGACGAGAACGAGCACGTCTGGTACGACCTGCCGGGTGTCGACAAGGTGGCCGACCAGGTCGCCGCGCAGCTCGCTGAGCTGCAGCCGGCGTCGAAGCAGGCCTTCACCGACAACGCGACCGCGTTCAAGGCGAAGGTCGACGCGCTGGAGAAGCGGCTCGGTGAGCTGGGCGCGGCGCACCCGGGCACGAAGGTCGTCGTCACCGAGCCGGTCGCGCACTACCTGCTCCAGAGCGCGAAGCTGACGGACGCGACCCCCAAGGCGTTCTCGGACGCGGTGGAGAACGACACCGACGTCCCGGCGGGCGCGGTGAACGAATACAAGCAGCTCATCGCCACCAAGCAGGTCAAGGCGCTGATCAACAACGCGCAGACGGTGACGCCACTGACCCAGGACGTCGTCGGCCAGGCGAAGGCCGCCGGGATCGGTGTCGTGGACGTGACCGAAACGCTGCCCCAGGGTGTGACGGACTACATTGGCTGGATGACCGGGGAAGTCGATGCGCTCGCGAAAGCGTTGAGCTGAGCATGGCTCCCGTCTCCGACGACGTACGCCCCGCGGTCCGGGTCCGCGGTGCGGGTCTCGCGTTCGGTCCCCGGACCCTCTGGTCGGGCCTCGACCTCGTGGTCGAGCCGGGCGAGTTCCTCGCCGTGCTCGGCCCGAACGGCTCCGGCAAGAGCAGCCTGCTCAAGGCGCTGCTCGGCATGCAGGGCCTGTCCGCGGGCACGGTCGAGATCGCCGGCGGCCGCCCTGGCGGCGCGAACCGCAAGGTCGGGTACATCCCGCAGCAGCGCGCGATCGACGAATCGCTGACGCTGCGTGGTGTCGACCTGGTCGGCCTGGGCCTCGACGGCCACCGCTGGGGCACGGGCCTGTTCGGCATGGCCGCGCGCCGTCGTCTCGTTTCCGAGGCGATCGACGCGGTGGGCGCGACGAGGTACGCGAAGCAGCCCGTCGGCCGGCTGTCCGGCGGCGAGCAGCAGCGGCTGCGGGTGGCGCAGGCCCTGGTCGGCGACCCCGAGGTGCTGCTGTGTGACGAGCCGCTGCTGTCTCTGGACCTCGCGCACCAGCGCGCGATCAGCGAGCTGATCGACGAGCGGCGGCGCACGTCGGGCACCGCGGTGCTGTTCGTGACGCACGAGATCAACCCGGTGCTGCCGTTCGTCGACCGGGTGTTGTACCTGGTCAACGGCTCTTTCCGGATCGGCAAGCCGGACGAGGTGATGAACACCGAGACGCTGTCGCAGCTGTACGGCACGCGGGTCGAGGTGCTCAAGGTCGGCGGGCAGATCCACATCGCGGGCGCGCAGAGCTCGCTGTGCGAGGAGGAGCCGCACCACCACGAACACGACGTCGAAGAACAAGTGGGCTGAGTCTTGGATCTGTTCGACTTCGGCAAGACCTGGGAGCTGATCACCGAGCTCCCTGGTGTCCAGACGGCCCTGCTGGCCGCTCTTGTTCTCGGCCTGGTGGCCGGCGTGCTGGGCCCGCTGATCGTGATGCGCCGCATGTCGTTCGCCGTGCACGGCACGTCGGAGCTGGCCTTCACGGGCGGCGCGGCGGCCCTGCTGCTCGGGATCGGCGTCGAGTACGGCGCGCTGATCGGCGCGGTCGTGGCGGCCCTGCTGCTGGGCATCTTGGGAGCCCGCGACGCGGACCGCGACTCGGTGATCGGCGTGATCCTGTCGTTCGGCCTCGGCATGGGCGTGCTGTTCCTGTCCTTCTACAAAGGACGGTCCGGCAACAAGTTCGGCATTCTCACGGGCCAGATCATCACCATCGACTCGACGAACCTGACGTTGTTCGTGGTGTCGTCGGTGGTGGTGCTGGCGGTGCTGGCGCTGGTCTACCGGCCGCTGCTGTTCGCGTCGGTCGACCGCAACGTGGCCGTGGCGCGCGGGGTCCCGGTGAAGACGCTGACGGTGGTGTTCGCGCTGCTGGTGGGCATTTCGACGGCGCTGAGCGTGAAGGTGGTCGGGTCGCTGCTGGTGGTCGCGCTGATGGTGACGCCCGCGGCCGCGGCTGCTCGCGTGACGGCCTCGCCGTGGAAGGCGACGGTGCTGGCGGTGGTCTTCGCCGAGGTGTCGGCGCTGGGCGGGATCGTGCTGTCGCTGGCGCCGGGGCTGCCGGTGAGCGCGTTCGTCACGGCGATTTCGTTCTTGATCTACGTGGTGTGCCGGGTGATCGCCTGGCAGCGCGACCGCCGGACGCGGGTGCGAGCGGTGGAGTCGGCCGCCGAGCTGACCCCCGTGGCCTAACCCAGCATCAGCAGGACCTGTAGCTCCCCGACCAGGAAGCCGATCACCCCGCCGACCGCGATCAGCTTCCACTCGTCCTGGCGGAACGCCGGCCGCAGCAATCCCTCGAACTCCAGCGGTGTCAACGCCAGCATTCGCTGCTCGATCACCTTCGCGACGTCCATCGCCTCGGTCAGGTAGCCCTCGGCGTAGCGCGCCGTGTCCGGCAGCTGCTCCAACGCCTTCGCCGCGGCCGCGTGCTTCATCTCGCGCAACCGCGTGCCGCCCGCGAAGGCCATCGGCACCTGGGAATCCACTGCCGACGAGACCATCTGCTCGACCAGCGCCGCCAGGCGATCCGCGCGCGGGCCGCGCAGCACCGCGTCCAGCAGGTTCTGGACCGTCAGGACCTCGGTCGCGATCAGCTCGCCGTACTGCCTCGCGACCTCCGCGCGTCGCCGTTGGAACTTGCCCTGGAAGATCACGCGGCCGACTCGCACCGGCTCGCGGGGGACGAAGATCAGCTTGATCGCCAGCCAGTCCGTGCACAGCCCGATCACGCCGCCGAAGACCGGCAGCACCCACGGTTCGCGCGTGAACGCCCAGACGATCGTCTGCACCACACCCAGCCCGAAGCCGAAGTAGATGCCCATCCGCGCGATGAACGCCATCTCCGGCCGGGACGTCTCACGGATCAGCCGCACCAGCAGCGCGCGGTCGCGGGTCAGCCGCTGGACCGTCATGTGCTGGACGTCGAGCACCTCGTCGAGGTTCTCGCGGACGTCGTCGAGGAACTCCCGCACCAGCCGCGGCGCCGACGCCTGGACCTGCTTGATCAGCAGCTCCTGCGCCAACGTCGGCATGACCTCCCACAACCGCGGGTGGTGCTCGGCGAGCACCTCGCGGGCGATGTGGTCGACCGCGCGCAGCAGCGGCTGCTCCAGCTCGCTCGTGATGATCACCGGGTCGATCCGGCCGAAGACCTCTTTCAGGTCCAGCAGGTTCGCCGTCAGCAGCTCGGTGGCGACCGCCGCCATCCGGCCGCCGTGCTTCGGGACGACGCCCTGCCAGCCGAAGACCGGCTTGATCCCGACGAAGTCGAGCGGCCGGAACATCATCTCGATCGCGACGCGTTTGGTGACGTACCCGATCAGCGCCGCGACGAACGGCATCGCCGCGTACAGCGGCCAGTGCCGCGCGAGGTCGTCCAGGACAGCGCCCACCCGACCTCCTCACCGCCGAAAGCGAAACCGTACCGGCTAACCGAGCAGCGCGAGCACCTGCAGCTCACCGACGAGCCCGCCGATCACCGCGCCGACGGCGATCAGCTTCCACTCGTCCTGCCGGAACGCCGGTCGCAGCAGCTGCTCGAACTCGAGCGCACTCAGCTTCCGCATCCGGTCGACGATCGTGTTGCGCACGTCGAGCGCGTTGATCGCGTAGTTCTCGGCGTACCGGATCGTCTCCGGGACGCGCTCCACCGCCTTCGCCGCCGCCGTCTGCTTCAGCTCCTGGAACCGCCGGGTGCCGACGGCGATGGCGACGAACGGCTTGACGACGCTCGCCTGCGCGTCGATCGTCTTCTGCACCTCACGCGTGATCATCGTGAACAGCCGGTCGGACTTCGGCCCGCTCAGCACCGCTTCGAGCAGGTTCGGGATGGTGATGATCTCGCGCGCGATCATGTCGCCGTAGTCCGCGGCCACGACGTCGCGGCGCTTCTGGAACACGCCCTGCCAGGTGTAAAAGCCGAAGAACCGGCGCGGCTCGCGCGGCAGGAAGATCATCTTGAGGGCCAGCCAGTCGGTGAGCCAGCCGATGCCGAGGCCGAACAGCGGCAGCACGATCGGCGACTTCGTCAGGGCCCAGACGACGAGCTGCACGCAGCCGAGGGTGAACCCGAACCCGATGCCGGAGCGCGCGATGAACCGCATCTCGGGCCGGGAGATGTCGCGGATCAGCCGGTTCAGCAACGCCTTGTCGCGCACCAGGTTCGTCACGACCATGTGCTTGAGGTCGAGGACGTCCTCGATGTTGTCGGCGATCTCCCGCATGATCTTGGTGATCGCCCTCGGCGCTTCGGCCTGCACGCGCTTGAGCAGCAGCTGCTGAGCGCTGTTCGGCAGCACCTCCCACAGCCGCGGCTGGTAGGTCTCCATCACCTCGCGGGTGACGTCCTCGACGACCCGCAGCAGCGGCTGCTCGATCTCCTTCGCCACCTGCGCCGGGTCGAGCCGGGCGAAGATCTCCTTCGGGTCGACGAGGTTCGTCGTCAGCATCTCGGTGGCCGTCGCCGCCATGCGCTCGGCGTTCGCCGGCAGCACACCCTGCCAGCCGAGGAACGGCTTGACGCCGACGAACTCCACGGGCCGGAACATCATTTCGATGGCCACGCGCTTGGTGACGTACCCGATCAGCGCCGCGATGAACGGCATGGTGACGTACACCTGCCAGTGCGTGCCGAAGTCCACGTCCGCACGCTATCGGCCCGGTGTCAGTGCAGCAGGAGCAGTACCTGCAGTTCACCCACCAGCCCGCCGATCACCGCGCCGACCGCGATGAGCTTCCATTCGTCCTGCTTGAAGGCCGGACGCAGGATGCCTTCGAACTCGATCGGCGTCAGCTGCCGCATCTTCTCGACGATCGTGTTGCGGACGTCGAGGGCGCCGGTGGCGTAGCTCTCGACGTGTTTCACCGTTTCGGGGAGGTAGGCGATGGCCTTCTCGGCGGCCGCGCGCTTCATCTCCTGGTACTGCCGGCCGCCCATGGTCAGCGCCACGAGCGGTTTGGCGATGCTGGTCTGCGCGTCGATCGTGCGCTGCACCTCGCGGGTGATCAGCGCGAACAGCCGGTCGGCTCGCGGGCCGGTGAGCACGGCCTCCATCACGTTCCGCACGGTCAGCACCTCGTCGGCGATCAGCGCGCCGTAGTCGGCGGCGACCTCCTGGCGGCGTTTCTGGAACATCCCCTGCCAGCGGAAGAAGCCGAAGCCGCGCGGCTCGCGCGGGTAGAAGATCATCTTGAGGGCCAGCCAGTCCGTGACGAAGCCCGTGACGAAACCGAAGATCGGCATGATCAGCGGTTCCTTCGTCAGCGCCCAGGCGACGAACTGGACGAGCCCGATCACGAACCCGAAGTAGATGCCCGAACGCGCGATGAACTTGAACTCGGGCGTGGCGACCTCGCGGATCAGCCGGCAGGTCAGCGACTTGTCGCGGACCATGGCGCCGATCAGCATGTCGTTGACGTCGAGGACGTCGTCGATGTTGGTCGAGACCTCGCGCAGGAGCCGCTTGACGACCTCCGGCGCCTGCGCGCGGACCTGGTCGAGGAGCAGCCGCTGCGCCCGTGACGGCAGCATCTCCCACAGCCGCGGCTGGTAGGTCTCCATGACTTCACGCGTGACGTCTTCGACGGCCTTGAGCAGCGGAGTTTCGAGCTCTTTGACCATTTCCTCCGGATCGAGCCGGGCGAAGATCTCCTGCGGGTCGACGAGGTTGCGGGTCAGCAGGTCGACGGCGGTGGTGGCCATCCGCCGCGAGTTCGCCGGGATGACACCCTGCCAGCCGAGGAACGGCCTGATCCCGGTGAACTCCAGGGGCCGGAACATCATTTCGATGGCCACGCGCTTGGTGACGTACCCGATCAAGGCGGCGATGAACGGCATGGTGAGGTACACGTGCCAGTGCGCACCGATGTCGGCGAGGACGGCCTGAATGTCCACAGTGGCCTCCTCGCCGTTAACGGCTGGTCAACAAGCTCAGAATGCCATGGGTGACCGGGGGTTCCCAAATTCGTGATGCATCCGTTTGGCGGTACAGACGAACGGTCCCCGGATCATTAAGGTGGCCCGATGGTCGCGCCCGATAAGCCCCAACCCTCCCCGAAGACCGCCCAGTTCGCCGTGGGTCTCCGCGGCTACAACCAGCGTCAGGTCGACGAACGCATCGCCGAGCTGACGAAGGAGTTCCGCGAGACGGCCCGCAACCGCGACGACGCCGTCGCGACGTCGTCGGATCTGACGAAGGCCCTCGCGTACGCGCAGAAGGAGCTGGCCGAGACGAAGGCCGCCCTCGCGCGGATGAGCTCGAGCCCGTCGGGCGCCGGCGCGATGGCCGAGCGCGTCCGCACGATGATGCAGCTCGCCGAAGAGGAGATCGCCGACCTGCGCGCCGCCGCGGAAGCCGACGCGGCTTCGACGCGTGACCAGGCGGACAAGTACGCGCACGAGACCCGCCGCACGGCCGACAAGCTGGCGAAGGACGCGGAAGAAGAGCGCGCGCGCCTGCTGAAGGACGCGAAGGGCGAGATCGAGAAGCTGACGGCGGCCGCGGGGGCCAAGCGAGTCGAGCTGGCGGCGGCGGCCGAGCGGACCCGCAAGGAGGCCGACGCGAAGGCGGAGGCCGCGGCGGCCGAGAAGCGCGCCGAAGCGGACCGGGTGGCTTCGGAGGAGCTGGCGAAGAAGAAGCAGACCTTCGAGCAGGAGGTCGCGCGCAAGAAGCAGGAGACGGACGCGGCCCTGGCCGACGCCCGCGCCCGCCAGGCGGAGGCGGACCAGAACCGGAAGCTGGCGCTGGACCTGCGGACGAAGGTCGCCGAGCGGATCGCGGCGACGGACGTGGCGGTCAAGGAAGCGATGAAGCTGCTGGCTCCGGCGGAGGAGACCCCGGCCAAGGCAGCGGCTCCCGCGGCGGCTCCGGGTCAGGCTCCGGCTCCGGCGAACGGGGACCGCAAGCCGGCTCCGGCACCCGCGGCCAAGGCTCCGGTCCAGCCGGCTCCGGCTCAGCCCGCCAAGGCGTAAATCCCCCGGACGGGTAGGTGGCCGACTCTCGTGGGTGGCTGGCAGTGTGCACCACGGCTGCTGATCACTCACGAGACGGGACCTGCGCATGATCCTCGAGACCGAGCGGGCCGCCGTCTGCGCCTACGCGCGGCGGATGGTCGGTGACGGCCTGGTCGTCGGGACCTCCGGGAACATCTCCGTGCGCGCCGGGAACCTCGTCGCCGTCACGCCCACCGGGGTGGCCTACTCCGCGATGACCCCGGCCGACATCTCCGTCGTCGACCTGGGCGGGGAGGTCATCGACGGCGAGCTCAGGCCGACCAGCGAACTGCCGATGCACCTGTCGGTCTACTGGGACGTCCGCGACCCGGACCAGGAGCCCGTCACCGCCGTCGTGCACACGCACGCGCCGCACGCCACCGCCGCGTCGACGCTCGTGCGGGAGCTGCCGCCGATCCACTACATCATCGCCACTATCGGCCCTTCCGTGCGCGTCGCCCGCTACGCGACGTACGGCACGCCCGAGCTCGCTTCCGCCGTGCTGGAAGCACTCGACGGGCGCCGTGGCTGCCTGATGGCCAACCACGGCACCCTCACCTACGGCGACGGCCTCGAAGCCGCCTACCAACGCGCCCAGCAGCTCGAGTGGGCCTGCCGCGTCTGGCTGCTGGCGCAGGGCGCCGGCCGGCCGAGCCTGCTGCCGCCCGCCGAGATCGCCAACGTCGTCGACCGCCTGCGCGGCTACGGGCAGGGCTGACCGCGGCGCGAGCACGGAGAAGCTCACGCCGGCCGCGGCGCCGGCTTGCCGCGGCAGCCCGAACACCCCGAGGCCCGGCCGGCCCGGACGGGAAGCCGATGTCGGCCCGCCGGCCAGTCATGTCCACCGGGAGGAACGGCAGCGGCACGTGCTGCCGCCCGCCGAGATCGCCAACGTCGTCGACCGCTTGCGCGGCTACGGGCAGGGCTGACCGCGGGCGCGAGCACGGAGAAGCTCACGCCGGCCGCGGCAGCCGAGCACCCCGAGGCCCGCACGGGAAGCCGACGTCGGCCCGCCGGCCGGTCATGTCCACCGGGAGAAACGGCAACGTCGCCGACCGCCTGCGCGGCTACGGCAGGGTCAGGACGCCACCGCGTCGACCGCGTCCAGCAGCTCCACCACCGTCGGGTCGTCGACCGCCTCCTGGATGCACTGCCACAGCTGGAGGTTCGCCATCGCCCAGCGCGAGTACGTCGCCGCCGCCTCGGGGTTGTAGAAGTAGTACCCCTCGTCGTGGACGTCGCACTGCTCGCCGACGATCTTGTCCGCCAGTTCCCGCAGGCTCAGGCCGTTCTCGCGCAGGTAGCGGTGCGCGAGCACCACCGGCGTCACCGGCAGCGCCTTGAACAGCGTGTCCGCGTCGCTCAAGGCCTGCGCCTCCAGCGAAATGTCGCGGCCGCGGGTGGCCATCTCGGCCTCGTCGACGATCTCGTCGATCCAGCGCGCCACACCGTCGGCGACGCCGCATTCCGCGAGGATCTCCCCGCGGAGGCCGCTGCCGGCCGCGGCCGGCGAATTGCGGAGCACCAGGTAGTTGACGTCGTGCACCAGCGCGGCCGCTTCGACCACGCCGCGGTCGGCTCCGTTGTGCTGGGCGAAGCCGGCCGCCTTCGCGCGGACGAAGCTGACGTGGTGCCAGCCGTGGAACTGCAGCCGCTCGGCGTACTCCCGGCAAAGCCGGTGCACCCGGTTTTCGACGGCGTCGAGGGTCACGTGGTCGATCGTGCTTTCCTGCGTGCGCATACACCTCTCCGATCCCGGCCGTGGTATTCAGACGGGTGGAGTAATGGTAAGCGCCGTTGACGCCGGTGTGTAGCTAGATACGGTCGGCCAATTCCCCCAATCGGACCTCGACCGGAACGTGACGATGGCCGATTCCACTGGTCGGATCGTAGGAAAGGCTGAACGTGCTCACCGGCCGTGATTTCACCAGGAAAGTCATCGTTCCGGAGGCCGCTTCGGGGATGCGGTGGTATTCGTCGGCCAGCATGGTGGCGCACGCCCCGGCCTGGCACAACGTCCGGCGACGCAGCTGGGCCGACGAGATCAGGCCGGTACGGGGATCGTAGGTCGTGTCGTACCTTTCGTGGAGGTAGTTGCCACGGAGAATGGTGGTGCAGAAGTGGTACCTGTGGTTGTGCACGGAATCCGCGTAGCCCTCCCGCCAGTCCTGCTGCGCCTTGTATTCGTGCAGCCAGAAGGAAAACGGGTCGGTCGGCGAATCGAGCAGGCACCAGGCGAAATGGGTCGTGGTTTCCCGGGACGAGCGCAGCAGTTTCGCGGCCTGCTTGGCCGAAAGCGAACGCAGTTGCGTGCGCAGCTCCTCGCGCAGGTCCGGGTGGTCGGCCCACGACCGGAACCAGGTGTCGACCACACGCCAGTCGGCGGCGAGCGGGAAGCCGGCCGTGCGCAGGCGCGTGGCGAGTTCGATGAGCGGGGACAGGCGGGTGAGCAAGGTCAGCTCCCTAGCTCGGCGACTTCGGAGAACTCCGTGCGGAAGGCGTGGAACTTGCCTTCCAGCTCACGGAACTGCTCCTCGGACAGCGGGGATCCGGTGATCTTTTCGAACAGCGCCAGGAAATCCGTCCGCGTCGTCGCGGACGTGATGCGGAAGTGGCGGCCGGTCCGGGACTGCGAGACGCGCACGAATTCGGCGCGCTCCATGTTGTAGAGGAACGAACCCTCGGTGAACCGCAGGGACCGTGGGTACAGCTTCGTGGCGCCGCGAACGTCGCTGTAGAGCGACATCCACACGCTGTCGTCGAACATCTCGAGCCGGTCCAGCGGCGGGTCGGCGACCACGGTGATGTCGACCTGCGCGCAGCGACTGCGCGCCAGGAAGAGGCCGACCAGCCCGATCCGGATCTCTTCGTCGAGCCGGGTCTGGATCTGTTCGTAATCGACGTCGCCCGCCTCGCGGCGGAGCAGGTAGCGGGCCCGCCCGCTGATCGAGCTCGCGTCACGCGGATCGGCGATCACGGCACGCAGTTCGCGTTCGGTGCGGGAAAGCAACAGGCGGGCGGCGGCGTGCCGCCCGGAGAAGCCGCGGAAGAAGTACTGCCGGGTCGCGTCGAGGTCGGCCATCAGCGCGCGGTTGAACGCGGGGTCGGGATCGGTCGTCGCCTCGAACACGTCGGTGGGGAAGAACTCCTTGTTCAGCGCGCGGTATTCGGCGCTGAGGTCCTCCAGCGCGCGCCTGCTTTCTTCGATCACGGGGGTCACCAGCGCCCGCTGCGAGGCGCTGGCGGTGATCAGGGTGGTGCCGAACCCGACGATCGCGGAGATCAGGGTGCCGGTGCCCAGCGACGTCACCAGGTTCTTCCCGGTGCCGGGTTCCATCAAGCCGGCCAGCCAAAGACTGAGACCGGCGACCACGACGAGTACCGTGAGCAGCAGGCTCGTCCTGGTCCAGAAGATCTCCTGAAGTGGGGTACGGCGGAGGCGTCCGCCATCCGCGGCCACGTGCTTCACCTCCCTCGAATCACCCGAACAGACGAATGCGTAAAGTGTCGGTTCGAGTGCGGGGAGTCACTTTACGCGCCTCGCGGAGACCGCGAAATAAGAAGTTCGGGGGACAGCAAGGGGGCCTGGACGTCACTCTCGGCAATAATTAACCGGATCGCCAGGTTTTCCGAAAATAGGGGAAAACCCGGGTCAAAGGGTCGCCGGGAGGCCGTTTTCGTACCAGCCCGGGCCCGGTTCGACGGTCATCAGGAAATCCAGGACGACCGGCGCGGGCGCCGGATGGATCTCCGGAAGATCGCGTTCACCACTCGCATGGTCCACCGGCCACGCGAGTTTTTCTTCCTGGAGCGAAAACTCCCCGCGAGCCCCGGTGCGGTTTCCGCGGGCGTCGAGGCGCGACCACCTGCCGTGCAGGTACACGGCATTCAGCCCGTGCAGCGCGGAGAGCTCCTGGTAGCAGAAGCCGGCCGGAATCCCTTGTGCCCGAAGCAAAGCGGCCAGCAGGTGCGCCTTGGCGTGGCAGATCCCGACGCGCTCGCGCAGCACGTCCGACGCCCGCCAGGTGACCCGCGGATCGGCGGCGTCGATGACGTGTTCGACTTCGTCGCGGACGAACAGGAACGCGGCTTCGGCGTACGCCGCCGGTTCGTCCGTCAGGGTCCTGAGGGCTTCGGCTCGTTCGCGGATCGACGGGTGCCCGTGATCGACGGCGGCGTCGGCGGTGAGGTAGTCGCTCCACCGAACGGACGTGGGCGACAGCACGGGGCTCATCCGGCCATCCTGGCAGGCTCGGCCATTCGGGCGAGACCTGTTTTCGGTGGCGGACACGCTCCGCGTTCCCCGGTTACGGAAGGTAAAACTCGGCCGGGAAGCCCGTCGAACGCAGCTCGGCCGGCAGATGACCTTGGTCGTTGTAGGTCAGCAGGGCCGCGGGCCGCCCGGGCGCGTAGTAGATGACGGTGAGGGCGGCGTTGGCGTGGTTGAGCACGAGCCACCGCCAGGGCGGCGCGTCCTGCGAGGCGCGGACGAGCCAGCCGGCGAGGAAGTTGTGCGTGACGACGACCTCGAACCGCGCCTCGGTGCCCGGAACCGGCCCGGTGAACCGCCGTTCGGCGTCGGCGGCGAGCTCTTCGTCGGCGGGCGGCAGCTGCCGCGCGAAGGCGAGCAGCAGATCGCCGGACGTCTCGGGAAGCTCCTCGCGCTGCGGGAGGTAGGGCACGAAGTCCCCGGCGGCCTCGTCGACGTGGAGCGGAACCCCGGGCAGCTGCTCCCCGATGAGCGCGGCGGTCCGCGCGGCCCGCGGGAGCGGCCCGTGGTGCACGACGGCGATGGGGAGCTCGCGGATCCGCCGCCCGAGCAGCACGGCTTGGCGCTCCCCGGCTTCGGTGAGAGCGCCGTTGGCGGCCGCCTCGCCGTGGCGGGTGAGGAGGAGGTAGCGCGCCGCGAGCACGGGTCAGCCGACGGGTACGAGCGCGCCCTGCGGGCCCTGGCTCGGCACGAACTGGGCGACCAGCCGCAGCGGCGCGGGGTGCGGGGGCACGACGGTCGAGGCGAACGGCGTGATCGTGTAGTCGCGCCCGCTGTTGGTGTGCAGGTGCACGCTGACGTGCACGTTCCGGTCGGCGGGGATCTCGAAGCTCATCGAGCCCCACGAGACGACGTACTGGCGCCCGTCGATGCTCGCTATCGGCGCGTAGTCGCGGACGGTGTGGCCCAGGTGGGGGATCTCGAGGGTGAGAAGGCGGCGCGGCCCGGTGTGGTGGTCCACGTAGGGGATCACGTTGGGCACCCTGGCCAGCTCGGTCATCGCTCTCCCTCCTTTTGCTTCGGATCATGCTGCCACGGCTGGTTGCGGGTCTGCCGTGGCCCCACCGACCTGGTTGTTCGTAGATCTTCCGCGCCCCCACCGACCCGAACGCCGGATCGTGCAACGGCCGCCACACCGCGTCAAGGCGGGAAAGCGTGCCTTGACCCGGCGTGGCGGCCGCTGTTGGGGCTGCGTATCGGTTCGGTGGGGGAGGTCTGGTCGGTGGGGCTTTTGGTCCGGTCAGAACTGGTAGTACAAGGCATGGAACCGCGCTTGACCTGCGGTTCATGACCTAGATCATGCCGCCAGGCCGTCATCAGGCCGTGCAGGGGGTTCCGGCCGGACGCCGAGCACGTTGTCGACAGCCCGCCGGGTCCGGTCCTTGCTCGACGGCATGAGGTGCGTGTACGTCCGCAGCGTGAACCCGGGATCGCTGTGGCCGAGGTGTTCGGCGAGCGCGGTGATGGACTCGCCAGCGTCCAGCAGCGTGGAGGCGTAGAAGTGCCGCAGCGCGTGGAAGCCGTCGACGCGCTTCACCGGGGAATCTCCGCCTTCTTCAAGGCCGGTTCCCAAGCCCACTGGTTGTAGACGGGACGGGAGACGGCGGTCCGGTCCCGCGTGTAGACGATCACGCGCGCCGAGACAAGTTCGCCACCGGGATGCTGCCAGGGCAGCGTGACGACGATCGGCGGGAACTTCGCGACGTGCTCCTCTATGTCTCGGGCGACCGACGAGGGCAGCGGGACTTCGCGGATCTTGCCCCGCTTAGGCGGCCCGAAGCACGGCTTGCCGTAGACGAACTTCACCTGCCGCTGGACCGTCACCGTGTCTTCGTCGAAGTCGACGTCATCGAGGGCCAGGCCGAACGCCTCGCCCTGCCGCAGGCCGAGCCCAGCGCCCAGTGACACGGTGACCTTGTACCGCTCAGAGATGGCGTCGCGCACGGCGTGGACCCGGTCGGTTGTCCACGGAACGATCTTGCGCGCGGGAATGGCTGGCTTCCGCACCGACGACGCGTTGCACGGATTCTTCCTGATCAACTCGTCATCGATCGCGGCGTTGAAGATGCTCTGCACGTGGACAAAGAGCACCTGCCGGTAGCTCGCGGCCAGCTTGCCGTCCTGCAGCGCCCGGTCCCACTCCCGGATGCTCGACGGCTTCACCATGTCCAGGTGCTTGTCCCCGAGGTACGGATAGATGTGGTTCTTGAGCCGGACGCCGACTGACTCACGCGTGGACTCCTCGAAAGTCTGCGTGCGCAGCCACTTGTCCGCGTACTGCCGAAACGGCACCTTCCCCGCCTCGGGGTCTGTGTACACCCCCTGATTCATCTCGTGCTCGACCTTGGTCAGGAAGTCGTCGGCCGCGCACTTCTGCTTGTCCGCGAACGACTTGCTCCGCTCCGCACCGGTCGGATCTTCGTACCGCACCCGGTAGCGCTTCCCGACGCCGAATAGCTCGGTCTTCTCAAGCACCGGCTTGCCGCGCCCGTTGAGCACGACCTTGCCCGCGTCGTCTTTCTCGGTCGGTACCAGCGATCCTGAACGTGTCCCATCAGGCAGCCTCCAGCCCGGCCACCCAGGCCCGGACCAACGCGGCGTCGTACCGCAGGTGCCGGCCAACCTTGCTCACCGGCGAACCCTCACCTCGCCATTTCCACTGGTAGAGCGTCTTCACCGGTACGCGGAGATAGGCCGCGACATCCTCAACCGACCAGAGCTGGTCAGTGCTTTCGGAGTTGTTCATGGTTCCCCCTGGTCAAGCTGCGAGCTGAGTTGCCGAAGTTTCCGGACCGTCCCCTGGCGGTCCGGCGGCAGCGAGTAGCGCCCGGTCGTACTCGGCCTTCCACGTAATCCGCTCCGCGATCGCCCGCATGACCAGGTGCGGCCGGGGCGGTACCTGCGGGTCACCGGGCTCGACCTTCCGCCACACCAGCCGAGCCGGGTCCGGTTGCGGCTTCTCGATCCCGATCGCCGCCAACGCCTGCGTGACGAACGCCTTCCGGTCGGCTTTGTGGTCGTCGAGCGTCTTGCCGGACCACTTCCGCGACACCAGCACCCGGCGGCCGGGCAGTCCGAGCGTGGTTCTGCGGTGAGCCCGGCCCTTGCAGTGGCCGGGGGTGGTCTTGCTGCCCGCGCCCTTGGGCTGGATCCCGTAGAGCAGCCAGACTGCGCAGCGTGGCGAGCACGGGGTGATCGACAGCTCGGCGTGCAGCCGGTCGTGGTGATCACGCAGCCGCGCCGTGTCCGCCTCCACCACCTCGCCGGTGGATTTGGTGAGGTACTTGGTCAGGTAGCCGATGTGGCGGCCGGCCTCTTCGGTGCCGCCGAGGATGCCCTTCGAGTGCACCTGCTGCCCGAAGGTGACGACGTGCGCCGGGTCCTCGACCGCCTCCACGGCGTCATCCCACGACGTCAGCGGTTCGCGGGTGTCCGGGTCAAGGAACATCCTGGTGTCGCCGTCCCAGACCGGCAGCCGGTCGACGTAGAGCACCTGGTCGTGGTTAGGCCACCAGACCTGGTGATAGGTGGCCTCGGTGACCTGGCGGATGACGTCGTGCGGGATCGCCCCGCGGATCGCTGCGTGCAGGTGCGGCGCCGTGCGCTTCTGCGGCTCGACGGTGGCGAAGTACTGCGCGTCCCAGCCGACGACCCGGCGCAGGTTCTGCCACCACCGGTCCACCAGGGCCGAGAAGTGCACCGCATCCCGGGCGGCCCGTCGGTAGTTGTACTGGGACGGGTCGACCGGGGCGCCATCGCGGACCGGGCCGTAGGTGTCGCAGGTCAGGGTGACGAACATCGAGGGCCGGAACTTCCCCGTACTCCCGCCCGACGGTGGTTTCGCGACCTTCTGGCGGGGCAGGTTCGGTGCGTCCTGACGCCGCTTGGTCGACCGCTTCACCACCCGTTTGGTCGGGACGTCGAGGGCAGGCAGTCGGCCTCGCATCCCGAGTTGCCGAAGTTCCGCGTCGACCCCGGCGACCTCCTCCCGCAGCTCGTCGGCTTCGGCTTGGTCGTGCTCGACCACCTCCCAGTACGCGGCCACCAGGTCGGCGCGGTAGGTCAGCAGCTCTTTGTGTTCCTCCGATGGCGGCTCGGCGGCGAGGACGGGTTCTTCGGTCATGTGCCAGCCTTCGCGGCACTGGGCCTGCCGCAGCGCTTTCGCCTTCAGTGCGCACAGCAGGCAGACCGACTCCACCGTGGACCCGCAGGGCACCGGGACGTAGCGGAGTTCGCCGGTCTCGGTGTCGCCTACTTCCATCGTGAACGGGCGGACGCAGACGCCGTGCTTCTCCGCCGTCGCCCGGATCACGTCGGCCGCCAGCGGGGTCCGCATCCGTTCAGCGCGTGTCTCGCTCATCAGGCCGCCACCTCCCCTGGCGTCGACCAGCCACGCAGCAGGTACACCGGCATGTCCTGCTTCGCCCCGGCTGGCAGGTCGGGGAAGACGCTCAGCTCGAACCGGACCACGCCGTAGACCTGGACCGGGATGACGCACGGCGTCCGGCCGGTGACCGAGATGTGCACCCACTTGCCGTCGCACAGCCGCCACAGCCGCGCCGAGACGTCCTCGAGCGTATGCGTCCAGACAAGCAGTGCCCGCGCGACCTCCGGTAGGCCGTCCACGTCGAGCTGGACGGTGATCGGGCTGGACCAGGCGTTGACGTCGACCGATGCGGCCGGCGGCAGCTGGTGCGAGTCGAGGTGGTCGCGGATGGCGTCGAGGAAGATCATCAGCCGGTTCACGCCGCTACCCCCTCACCGCTGTGTCGCAAATCCGCGACACCCCCATTGGTCACGTACGTCTCCAGCGCCTTCACGGTGCCGTCGGAAACCCCACCCGGCCCGGATGCGCAACGGTTCGCGGATGCCCTCGCCCCACACGTAGCCCACACCGGCCTCCGAATCGCCGATGCGGTTCGCCCAGGCACCACGCTCGTACGCGCCGTCCCCGAGGACCATCCCGACGTGCGTCTTGGACGTCACGCGCAGGCACACTCGTCGGGTGAACAGCTCGCGGACCGGGACGGTGTCCTCGGTGGGCTCCTGGACGTAGCCACGGACCGAGATTCCCAGCGCACGACCCTGCGTCGTCAGCAGCGCGACGCGCTCCACAATGGCCTCACGGGTCTTGCGGTCGGTGTACTTCGTGAGTGCGGCGATCTCGTCGAACTCCAGCAGCTCCAACGGATACTCTGTCGACACCGGGACGGTCCGCAGCCGTCCGGCGAACGCGCGCTCGCGCGATTCCATCTCCTCCACCAGGCCGTCAAGCAGTTCCACCGAGTCCTTGCCGCCCACTGCGTACAGGGAGAAGATTCCGCGCCCGTAGGCCAGTTCCATTCCCTTAGAGTCGATGCCGGACATGCGCACCACCCCGGCCCTGATCGCCGGAGCCGCCGCGACCAGCGGGCACCACATCACGCTGTTCTTGCCCGCGCCCGAGGCACCGGCAGTCAGGCAGTGCGCGCCGGAGCCGAGCAGCGGACGCGTCAGTCACGGCCGTACTCGGTCCGCCCGGCCCAGACGTTGCGCAGGTCCACGCCGGTCTGGTTGACGCCGTCGGGGACCTCTGGGCCAGCCACCCCGCCGAGGAGGTCACGCCGCTGGAAGTCGATCGAGACGACGTTGGGGGCCAGCTCGCGGACCTGGCAGCGGGCGACCTTCCGAGCGACGGCCAGTGCCCGGGCGGCGTCGTCGAAGTCCTCCGGCTTCTGGCCTGCCACCAACTCCACTCGCACCTCATCCCACGAGGCACCGGAGCGGACACTAAGCACCTTGGCTATCCGCGCGTTCGGCCGGTTCGACGTCGAGCAGGACAGCGCGCGTCGACGGCCGACGAGGTTGACGTTCACCACCACCGGCAGCGCCTCATCCCGCACCGAGAGACCGCACGCGCGCAGCCACTCCGGCAGCTTCCGCCCGTAGACCGCCCACCGTGCCCACCAGGAGCGCAGGAACCGCCAGCATCACTGATCGAACGAGACACAGTCGATCGCCCACCACGTCACCAGAACCGCCGCGACACCGCCCAGGGTCAGCGCGAGGGAGAGCCAGCCGACCAGCTCGCACACGAACACCGCGACCACGGCGAGACTGGTCCGCCACCGGGTCAGGACCTGAACGAGCATCCAGACCACGGCCTTGCACAGCCACCACAGGGCCACGAACACCACGGCCGCCGCAGCCAGACCTTCGACCACGGACGCCCGGGCGCGGCTGATCTTGTGCAGCACCCACACACCAAGTCCGAGCCCAGCAAGGGCAACCACCGCGAAACCGGGAGACATCACCGACCACCCCGCATCGGCTGGAGATCCAGCGGCAGCATTCCCAGGCACGGGGTGCACTTGGTCTCGCCGGGCAGCAGTTTCGCGAATCGCTTGCAAGAGGCGCAGCGCGTTCGGGTGACCCCCGTTGACGCTCGCCGGTTGTCGTCGTTTAGCGTTGTCATTGTTCACTTCCGCTGGTTGTGGACAGCGCAGGAGCGGCAAGGTTGGTAGCCAGGAACCGCTTCTGCGCCTTAACGGATCACACGCACCCGCAACAGAATGTGCTTCATCGCCACACGTCATCGCGTGCGTTTTTCACTGATACTGTTGACTTTCCGGTCGTCTACATGCGACTAATCAGCAAGCTTGCCCTCCGCCTGAAGGCTCGCCGAAATCTCACCCACCTTCCGCTTCTCGTATCCGGCCCCGTACAGCGCCTCGTGGTGATGCCCCCGGTCGACGTCCGCGACAGCCTTGTACAGCCGTGCGTTGCCGAGGCGGAACGCCAGCCAGACCGACGGGTTGGCGTCGTTGGGTGGCCGGCGGTCCATCACGACCTCGTGGGCGTCCCGCAGCGTCTTCGGCTCAGCCTTGCGCACGGTCACGCCTCTCCGCGCGGGCTTCCAGCAGGGCCGCCAGTTCCTCGGCGTGGTCGCGGGGTCGGCGCAGGAACACCGCGCATCCCGTCCAGGCGGTCTGGTCCTCCGGCGGTACCAGCGTCACCACGCACAGCCCACCGGCCAGCACCAGGACCGGCGGATGCGACGCGCCCGTCCCGGTCTCCTCCACCGTCACCTCGGTGCCCGCGCCCACCGTCCAGTGCAGCC